>JAOAHK010000040.1 GCA_026415275.1 Anaerolineales bacterium | reverse complement strand
GATATGTGGTTTCTTCGGTCACCGCACCCTTATCAAGGGCGGCGGCCATGGTCAGAACTTTGAAAACGGAGCCGGGTTCATACATTGCACTAATTGCGCGGTTGAAGACAAACTGTCCTTTTTGAGTGAGTGCTTCATAATCCCAGTAGCGGCTGATATCGAGTCGAGGGTAGGAAGCCATTGCCCAAATTTCGCCTGTCTTCGGATCTAAAACAACAATAACGCCAGTTTCTGAACCGGTTTTGTGTACATTTTCTTCAAGGATTTTCTCGACCGCTGCTTGAAGTTCTCGGTCGATGGTCAAGATCAAGCTGGCACCTTCTGGAATTGGGGGAAACTCTTGTACCATACGAGGATCATTTGGTACCCAAATTTTTATCGGTGTTCCGGCGAGCATCTCATTATATCGAGCTTCTACGCCAAAATATCCCATGGGTAAACCTTGCTGAGTATATCCGACAAACCCTAAAACATTAGAGGCAAGGGTTGGTTCAGGGTAAACCCGTTTCATGTAGGGTTGTAAGATAAGACCCCTTAGGTGGCTAGCCAGGCGTGCTTTCTCGGTGCGCTCTGCACGACTATCTGCCTCGGTTATCGCCAGAAAGTTTTGCAGTTGATCGACTTTCTCTTTTTCAATCCCTTTCGCTAATGGCAAGTAAACTTGTTGCGGATTAGGTGGGTTCTCTACAGTGACTTTGACTTTGTAATAGTCTAAGCCAAAGTAAACGTTGGAGGTCAAAGCGATGGTGTGTGCATCGTTTCCTTCTTGATCGATGGCGCGGTAATCTACTCCCACCTCGTACACCAACTCGTTTCCGGCTAATAATTGCCCTTTGCGATCGAAAATCAAACCGCGTGGGGGATGGATTGTCCAAATAGAACCTAAATGATTGGCGCGGACTTCCTCTAGGATTTCTCCCCGTTGATCATCCAATAGCAAAGCAATATGCTGCCCAAAAATCAGGGCAGCCAAAACAGTAAATAAGGTGCCAAGAATGATGTACCGGGAACTATAGTCTTGGCTCATGGACTGCTACCCCTTTCTAACTTTCCCCACTCATCCAGTTTTGTCCTTAACCAATCGATCAAGGATTGGCGATAGATTGGCGGAAGTGTATAAGAAACACTTTGCACTTTCTTAGTAGATGAGGCAATCAAGGTTTGATCGAGCGGGACGTAGCCGGGCACAATCAAATATGCCTTCTCATCTTGCTCAATGCGCCGAAAACCCATTTCAATGGCGCGCTTTTCCATCATCGCCGAAGAGGTTAAGATACCCAATTGCGTGCGGAGATGGGCGTTCAGCATCTCAACCTCAGTTATCTCGTTTTCCATCATAATAATTGCTCTACCTAGTGCGAGGGTACGCGCCGTTACATCCAAGTAGAGGGAAGCAGCGAGGATGATCGTCAGCAATGCGACAAGGATTAGCATTCCAGTGCTAATTTGTTTGCGCCATGGAGTTAATGCATAAGCCTGAGCTAATCTTCGCAATGTGTTCATGCTCCAATGCCCTTTGTTTTTTCGTAAGGAGCTTGCAAGTGTCATGCCATTAAGCCTCAGAGGTCAGTTTTTCAGCAACGCGCAGACGCGCACTCCTAGCGCGTGGGTTTTGGGCTACTTCCTGCGCAGTTGGACGCACAGGTTTTGGGGTCAGTACTTTTAAGCGAGGGCGATGTCCACATGTACAAATTGGTTGCTTAGGTGGGCAGATGCACTTGCGCGCTTCGTTTTGAAAGTAGGCTTTCACCAGCCGATCCTCCAAAGAATGAAACGATATGATTGCTAAGCGACCCGAAGGTTTCAATGCGGCCGTCGCTTGGGGCAGAAACTCTTCTAAAGCTCCCAATTCGTCGTTGACGGCTATTCGTAAGGCTTGAAAGGTCCGTGTGGCGGGATGGATACCGCCCGATTGACGTCCCACCACACGAAGGACCACATTGGCCAGTTGCGTGGTGGTCTGGATGGGACGGGATGCAACGATTGCATGGGCAATCTGTCCGGCAAAGCGTTCTTCTCCATAGCGGGAGAAGATTTTCGCTAGCTCATTAAGTGACAAGTTGTTAACGAGGTCTGCTGCAGTGCGCGGATTACGCCGATCAAAGCGCATATCCAATGGCGCCTCGAAACGGAAAGAAAAGCCGCGCTCGGGTGTATCCAGTTGCAGGGAGGATACACCCAAATCCAGCAGCACACCATCCACCGAACTCCAACCAATCTGATCCAAATGCTGCGAAAGGTCACGATAGTTTCCTAGAAGCAGCCAGTAGCGGCCTCGAAAATTTCTTAAGTTCTGCTCGGCGATCTGTAATGCAGTAGCATCTAGGTCAATACCCAACAATAAACCGTCTGGTTGACTGGCTTGCAGGATACCCCAGGCGTGACCGCCGATCCCGACTGTCCCGTCAATGAACCTCTGTCCACTGCGAGGTTGGAGGTAGGTGAGAACCTCTTGGTAAAGTACAGGTTTATGCACGGCTGCGACTGGTGGTCAACTGAAAGTCTATAAACCGTGCTACATCGCTTTCGGCTTCGTCAAGAGTGAGTTTGTGTTGTTCCCAATTTTCCTTAGACCAGATCTCAAAAAAGTTTCCCACACCAACAATGACAATTTCGGTATTCAGATTGGCTTTTTCGCGCAAATATTGGGGGATCAAAATACGCCCTGTGCGGTCAACTTCAACCTGTTCGCCGTTCGAAAATAGATAACGGCGCAGTAAACGCGCATTTGGATCGGCATAGTTTTGCTCGTTGATCTGGTTTGCCCAACTCTCGAAGACCTCACTGGGCATGACCAACAAATTCATGTCAAACCCTTTCGTAATAATTACTTCCCCGCCTAACAACTCGCGGTATTTAGCGGGGATGGTCAATCGCCCTTTTTGGTCAAGAGAGTGGAAATACTGTCCTAAGAACATCTGTTCCTTCTATCTTATTAAACCGCAACGCCGGTTGTTGCCCGGCGCCCCATTTCAACCCACTTTCCTGCACAATCAGACACATTTTAGCTTAAAAGTTGATGAAAATCAAGGGTTTTTTCCACCCAATTTTTGATAAGAATCGTTTACGAGAGACGGGTTAAAAATTGGTGATTATTCCAAACAGGCTGTTGGGACCAAGAAAGTAAGAAATTAATCCTTAATAAATTGATTTAATCATGTATAATTTTATAAACAATCTTGCCGCAAAATGTGGTGTTGTTATGATGTCTTTCCTTCTGCGGCAATGGCTGTGAGGATGATCTCAGTGTTAGATACTGTGCTTGATGTACCGGTATGCTTTTGGTGCTTTTCTATGGCTGCTGATACCGTTTGCGAACGTAGTTTAGATTTGGCGATTGAACCATACGTGTCTGAAAAGACGTGTACACAAGCACTGGATGGATTTGTATAATCGTTATCTTTCTTTGACATAGGTGTTTGGTTCTCTGAACACTTAAGCATGATTTAGATGACCTGGGGTCTGCTCGAACAGCCGTTGTCTGCACGGAAGGACAACGGCTGTTTTGATTTAGCTATGGAAAGATCGACACGAACCGTTACTGCGCTGAAAGCGCAACAAAAGAACCCTCAACGCATCAACGTCTATTTGGACGGTGAATTTGCCTTTGGCTTATCTCGTATTGTAGCAGCATGGTTGCGCGTGGGACAGTCTCTCACGGATGAGCGTGTGGCAGAGTTGCTCCAAGAAGACCAAGTCGAAAATCTTTATCAACGTGCTTTGCACTATCTTTCTTTCCGATTGCGGTCGGAACAGGAAATGAACCAATATCTGCTCTCCCATGAGAAAGATGAACAGGTGCGCATGCGGGTTTTAGAACGCTTGAAATCCAATGGTTGGTTAGATGACCAGCAGTTTGCTGCTCAATGGGTTGAGAATCGCACCTCTTTCCGGCCGCGTGGAAAAAAAGCCTTGCTCCTCGAATTACGTCAACGCGGAGTCAAAACTGATGTGATAGAGCAAGCCCTTGAAGCCATTGATGAAACAGAGCTCGCATACCAAGCTGCGCAAAAAGTCGTCTCACGCTATCGAGGTTTGGATAAAAAAACCTTTCAGCGGAAATTGTATGAAACGCTAATGCGGCGAGGGTTTTCCTACGAGGTTGTTCAGCCGACCGTCCACCGTTGCTGGCAAGAATATCATCAAAATCCTGAAATGGAACAAGAGGAAAGGTGAGGATGGATTGGTTATTGTGGATCATTTTATTTATTTTAGGCTTGGTTGTCGGCTATCTATTGCGGGAGTGGGTTAACCGCCGCAGGATTCAACAGGGCAAAGAAGAAGCCGAGAGGCTTGTCCGAGAAGCTGCTCAACGTGCCAGTGATATCGAGTTAGAAGCCAAAAACAAAGCTCTGGAGATCCGGCAACAGGCAGAGGCAGAGATTGCTCGCCGTCGCAATGAGGTAAGCCGTGAAGAAGATCGCTTACAGAAACGGCGCGAAGAGCTAGATATACGCGCCGATCGGCTCGAGAAACGCGAGCAGGCTTTGAACAAACGGCAGAGTGCGATCGATAAACGCGCTAACGAGATCGAAAAAATGTATGCCGATGAGTTAGCGGAGTTGCAACGCATTGCAAACATGAGTATGGAGGAAGCTCGTGCTGTGCTCCTTGCCGAAGCAGAAAAAGAAGCTCGCGCCGATATGGCGCGCATTATTCGGCAAATCGAGGCAGAAGCGCGCGAGGAAGGTGAAAGTCGTGCGCGCAAGTTGATTACGGCGGCTATCCAACGCGTTGCCTCTGAGCATGTCGCTGAAGTTTGTACTTCGGTTGTGCCGTTGCCTTCGGATGAGATGAAAGGGCGCATTATCGGACGTAATGGGCGGAACATTCACGCCTTCGAGCAAGTGGCTGGTGTCGATGTGATTGTGGATGATACTCCTGAAGCGGTGACAATCTCGTGTTTTGATCCGATTCGGCGTGAAGTTGCTCGCAGGGCGTTGGAGAAATTGGTCTTGGATGGCCGCATTCATCCGGCGCACATCGAAAAGATTCTCAAGAATGAGCAAAAAGAGGTCGAACGTGACATCATCGAGTCGGGAGAACAAGCGGTGTATGATGCTGGCGTCACNGGTTTGCACCCAGAGGTGGTCAAGATGCTCGGCCGCCTAAAGTATCGCTCTTCCTATGGGCAAAACCAATTAGCTCATGCGGTTGAGACTGCTCGATTGGCAGGGGTATTGGCTGCTGAACTCGGGGCAGATGTAGAAGTTGCAAAAGCGGGAGGATTGCTCCATGACCTTGGTAAAGCGATGGATCACCACATGGAAGGCACTCATGCCTTGCTTGGAGCAGAATTTGCAAAGCGGCATGGAGTTCATCCTGCTGTGGTGAATATTATTGCTTCCCATCATCACGAAGTAGAGCAGGAGAGCGTTGAAGCTGCAATTGTCGAAGCAGCGGATGCCATATCTGGTGCAAGACCAGGCGCACGGCGAGAATCGCTGGAACAATATCTCAAGCGTGTGCGTGCTTTGGAAGAGATTGCCAATTCTCACAAAGGCGTTAGCCAAAGTTATGCTCTGCAGGCTGGGCGCGAAATACGCATCTTTGTCAAGCCGGAAGAAATTGATGATTTGGAATCTATCCGTCTAGCTCGCGACATAGCCAAGAAGATTGAAGAAACCATGCAATACCCCGGTCAGATCAAAGTAACTGTCATACGCGAGACGCGTTCGATCGATTATGCCAAATAAGACATGTTGAGAAAGTGAAATGGCTCGGTTTGACCGCTAGTGGTGTGGTTTTGTGGTTGAGGGTGAATCAAGAGCAGGTTGTAAATTTACCGCAAGGGACGCAGAGTTCACGGAAAAATGATCTTGAAGACTCTGCGTCCTAGCTTAATAAGCAGGGGGATATCAGGCCGATTGCCAAAAGGCTAGAGAAGACTTTCACTTTGTGGAATCGCTACTTACTCCGATTTTTGGGTCGAAAATTCTATTGCTTTTTCACAAGATTTTGTATATAATATGCGCATGAAAAAAAGATTTTTTGTAGGGGTCTTAATACTCAGCATTTTGGCTGGGGGAATTATTTTTATCTTCCAACGTCCCATACAGATCACTCAGACAACCCAAACATTAGAACCACGCTTCTACCCTGAAACCGGACATTCCGTCAGCGGTGAATTTCTCAAGAAATACCTCCAAGTGGAGCAACCTGAACTCATATACGGTTTCCCCGTTACAGAGCCTTTCTACTCCGATGAGGCTCAGCGAATCGTCCAATACTTCGAAAACACTCGTTTTGAACTTTATCCGGAGAACCCGCCCGAACTGCGCGTACGCGTCACACCGCTTGGGCAGATGTTGTTTTATCAACAGCAGGCGGTAGAACTCAAAATTCCTTACCCGCTTGGGCGCTGCCGCTATTTCCCTGAAACTGGTATGTCGGTTTGTTATGAATTTCTAGATTTCTTTGAAAAGCATGGTGGGGTGCGTATTTTTGGTTATCCAATTTCGGACGTGGTCATCCAAGATGGTTTTATCGGTCAGTCCTTTCAATTGTTGCGTGTTGAATGGATTGGGCAGAATTCTATAACTTCTCCGGTGCGGGTATCCCCCCTTGGTAAACGCTATTTTTCTTTGGTCAAAGAAGATCAGCGGTTGCTGGCAGCCGCACTGATAAATAGCAATGCTCCCCAACTCGTGCAGGCTCTGCGGTTGCGGGCTTTCCCTCAAAATGCTATAGTTTCAGCGGAAGGGATGCAGTCTGTCTTTGTTCTTGCGCAAGACCAAAGCGATCGCCCGGTTGCGAACGCTCAGCTCAGTATTCATATCTTTTTACCTGACGGAGTAGAACCTTATCCACCTGCTCCAAAACTTTCGGATGCGAATGGGATTGCTCGTTTTGATTTTTCCTATCAATCTGCTCAACTCGGTTTGGCAGTGATTCAAATCCAGGGACAGTATGGCGATCTGCAGGCCGCCAGCGAAACATCCTTCCGGATTTGGAAATAACCTCTTTAACGTAAATGGCGCGGAACCGAGCTTAGCCCCTCTAGGCGGCGCTTTAGAATTGACCAGTCGGGATAATCAGCAAGCAGTCGATTTAAGAATTGTTGGGCGCGCTGGGTTTGCCCTTTTTGCTTGAGGTGATCTAAGTAAGCGTCTAATTCGAGAACTGCTTGAGGTTCGCGTTGCAGACGCAGGTTGAGATCGACAAGCTCTAATCTTGCTTCTTCATCGTCAGCATCGATTTGACGCAGTTGTTCATAAACTGTCAATGCTTGGCGCCATTCGAGGTTTTGGCGATCTAAGTCACCGATTAAGTGCAGTGCCATCACCGACCAATGTTTTTCTAAGTTGGCATCCTGCGCCAACTGATAGGCTTGCAAGTAACTTTCGCGGGCGTGGCGCAAATCTGCGAGATTGTAATAGACTTCCCCAAGATGAATATATTCCTGTATCGCATCCTCAAGATGCCCGTTTTCGATTAAGACCTGAATTAACTTTTGTCTCGCCGTGGTGTTTAGTGGCGAAATATCCGTCGCTTGGCGGTAATAGCGGATGGCTTGGTCGATTTCACCACGAATTTCATAAGAACGGGCAATGGAGAAAAACTTCATAAAGGCTTCTTCCATCAAGCCCATTTGGATCAGCAACTCGCCCATCGTGAGATGCAGAGGTAGATAGGTTGGCAATAGATCTAAGGCATAGTAGGCTTCTTCCATCGCCGAACGGAGGTGCCCAGCTTTAGCCAATGCTTGAATTGTTGCCATGGCACCGATCAGTTGATATCCGCCTGACTGTGTAAAGATCTCACCGAGGGGATGCAGGTCATCCGATTGAGTATCGCTTTGGGGGTTTAATTGCTGGCGGGTTACCTCGATGCGAGAGCGCCAATCTTTCCGCAAGAGCAAATCCTGTGTCCCTGTGATCACCTTGTCGAAAATTGCCTCGTCACTTTGAGACAAAATTGCTTCATTGACTTGCTCGTATAGGCGGTCGATTTTGGCAGCTTCTTGGGCTTTGAGAGTACGCACATCGGCAAGGCGAAGGGCGCTAAGGAACGCCCGAGCTGCTTCCCGCTTGCGGTTGAAATGATAATAAGCAGCACCCATTAGAAGATTTGCCGCCAAAGTGTAGGTTGGCGATTTAGCTGCGCGCTGAAGGGCTTTGATTACACTTTCATCCTCGCGATAACGTAGGTAGCCTTGTTCAAAATCTGCGCTCGGATGGGATAACCCGGCTTGAATAGCTTTTTCGAGTTCACCAGCAGCCTGCTCTTTTTGCTCTTCTTTTATAGCGGTCAAGAATGCTCCTAGGTGTTTAGAGATTTTGGTCGGGTCGCTTTGTTTGACAAAGAGTCCTTTACCAGCGCTTATCCATGATGGGCGGCGTTCCTCTGTTGAACCCTGATCTTCTAGTTCAAATATTAAGCCTGCTAAATCACGCAAAGCATGCTGATGAGCTTCTGAAATTGGATCGATCTCGATTTCTGGAGCGGTTTTTCTATCACCTGGGGACCTCTTGCGAGAGATTCGCTCGCCCGATTGTTTACCTTCCGTTTGCGGGAGGGGTAAAAATTGTCCTTGCTGAACACTCTGGATTGCGTTTTTGATTTCCTGGCGTGTGGGATATTTTTGTTGAAGATTCGATAGGAGTTGCAAGGCTTGCGCAGTTTGATGATTTCGCTGGTATATGGCAATTAAGATCAAATATTCTTGGATGGCTTGGGTTACCTGTCCACTTTTTTCGTAAAGTTTGGCTAAATACAAGCGAGCTTTCGGTTCGTCAGGTTTGCAACGTGTAACAAAGATTAAGTTCTCCAGAGCTTTCGAAACCTCGCGGTTTTTGAGGAAAATTTCCGCTGCAAAAAAGGCATATCGAGTAGCTTGGTCGTTATACCCAAGTCGAGCGGCAATCTGGGCAAGTTTTTCCAGTGGAATGGCATCTTGAGGTTGCAGTTGAGCAGCTTGTTGGTAAGCGCGAAAGGCTTCTTGTAAGTTGCCTAATTCAAGTTGCGAGTAGCCTAATCCCATCCAAGCATTGGGTTGTTTGGGATCAAGTTGAGTTGCACGTTGGTAAAGCGCAGCCGCTTTTTCCCATTCCCCTTCCCAAGCAGATGAGTGGGCTTGATCGAGGATTTTCTGAAAACGCTCTTCGCCTTCCGCCATGATCACTCCGTTGTTTTATTATATCTCAATCGGTTGCATAGCATCCCAGTTCTTGCCATAGTGGGTATCCGTCTTCAAAGGGATACAAAGTGGATAGGCCGATTCCATCACTTGTTTCACCACGCGGGCAGTTTCGATCGCTTCTTCTTCCGGGCATTCAAGCAATAATTCGTCATGGACTTGTAAAAGCATCCTGGCGGATAAGCCATTTTCCTTCAATGTAATAGGCACACGTATCATCGCCAATTTGATAATATCTGCAGCCGTACCTTGAATGGGAGCGTTGATTGCTTCCCTTTCCTCCCGACTCCTAACGGTGGGATTCTTTTCAGTCTTCAATGTTGGGAAATATCTTCGTCTGCCCAACAAGGTCTCGACATATCCCTGTTGGGTGGCTTGCAACCGCGCCCGATCAAGATAAGCCTTAACCCCCGGAAAACGGCGGAAGTAAGCCTCGACAAAGTTTTCCGCTTCGGCTAAGGTTAAGTCGGTTGTGCGCGTCAATCCGAAGGGGCTCATCCCATAAATTAACCCAAAATTGATCGCTTTGGCATGCCGCCGCTGCTCTTTGGTCACTGCTTCGAGCGGCACGTTATAAATGGCGGCTGCCGTTGCGGCGTGAATATCCTGATTGGCGCGGAACGCTGCCAACATCGCTTCATCTTGGGCAATATGTGCCACGATGCGTAGTTCCACTTGGGAATAATCCGCCGAGATCAAAACACAACCTGGCGCAGCTATAAATGCTTGGCGCACCTGTCGTCCAGTTTCGCTGCGCACTGGAATATTCTGCAAATTTGGCTCGGACGATGCCAATCTTCCAGTCACTGAGCCAGTCTGATTGAAGGATGTGTGTACTCGCCCAGTTTGCGGATTTACCTGCAGGGGTAAGGCATCCAAATAGGTGGATTTCAACTTTGCTAATTCGCGATATTCTAAAATCCAATCCACTACAGGGTGTTTGCCACGCAGTTCTTCTAAAATTCCAGCGCGGGTGGAATAAAAGCCAGTAGCTGTACGCTGATTGCGGTTGGGCGGTGAGATGCGCAAGCGGTTGAACAGGACATCCGACAACTGAGGCGGTGAGTTTAGATTGAATGATGTTCCGGCAGCGTCATAAATTTGTGCTTTGATGTTTTTCATGCGTTCCTCTAACTCCTGTGACAAAGCATGGAGCAGTTGGACATCCAAGCAAATCCCGGTCATCTCCATATCTCCCAGAACAGAGACCAGAGGCATCTCCAGGTCTTGCAAGAGCTTTTTGGCGGCTTTTTCCTCCAATTCCCTGTTCAAGATGGGTTGTAAGCGGAAGATGACTGCCGCATCGGCTGCGGCATACGGTGCCACTTGTTCAATTGGCACATCCGCCATGCTCAGTTGCTTTTTGCCTTTTCCGATCAATTCCTCGATGGTCGTCATCTGCCAGTTCAAACGTACCCAAGCTAAATTTTTCAATCCCAGATTGTGGGAATTCGGGTCGCACAGCCACTCAGCGATCATGCTGTCAAACGTGAGTGGTTGAACGCGCAAACCATGTCGAGCGAGCACGATAAAGTCATATTTGAGATTATGGCCGATTTTTTCTATTTTTGGATTCGTCAACGGCTTATGCAGAGATCGAATAACATCGGCGAGAGACAATTGTTTCTGGTGGCTTGAGTGATGGCCTACAGGTATATAGTATCCTTTCTCGCCATTGATTGCCAGCGACAAGCCGACCAACTCGGCACGCATGGCATCGGTTGCGGTTGTTTCGGTATCAATGGCAATGACCGACGCCCGCTCAAGTCGCTCAACTAAGGTTTGGAGTGAAGTGAGGTCATTAATGATCTCATAGGGAATTAATGAAGTTGAAACTTCGAGCGCAGCTTGCGTTGGTTGAGCTTCTTCAACAAATAAAGAGAGCTGACCTGAGCTGCTGCGTGTACTAGGTAGCTTGAACCCGTATAACCCAGCAACTTCCCGAAAACGGGTCATCAGTGTGCGGAACTCTAGTTGACGGAAAATCTCCTCGACCTGTTCTAGGTTGAATTGCCCTAGGCGGGCATGTTCAGGATTTAAGGAGATTTCTAAATCGGTTACAATCTTAGCTAAGCGACGACTCAAATAAGCCATCTCCCGATCGGCAATTAATTTTTTGCGGATTGTCTCTGGGATTGCCTCTAGGTTGGAATAAATCTCATCTAAGGTGGGATATTTTTGTAACAGAGAGATAGCCGTCTTCTCACCGATTCCGCGTACGCCGGGGATGTTATCCGATTTATCGCCAACTAACGCCTTAT
>JAOAHK010000411.1 GCA_026415275.1 Anaerolineales bacterium | reverse complement strand
AATCAAGGCAAATCGTTTTGGGTGAGAAGGATCGATGATTGGCACAAGGGGAATAGTGCGCGGCTGCCCGCTTTTGGCGCCGATGGTCGTCACCATCACCACCGGCAAGTCGGCGAGCAATCCGGTCAGGGTTTGCTTCCCTTTGCTCAAATGGAACCACCAGCGGTCGATGGCCGGCAGGCTGCGCGCCAATAGCCGGGCAATCAGCGGTAGGCTAGAAAGTTTACGAACGATGCGAAAGATTGGTGTCATCCTTTTTTCGCCAAATCCAGCTCAAGCTCTCGGCAAATGCCACAAAATTCAAACCAGACCGATCGTCAAGCTGGAAAGCAGCGGTTGCCACTTGAATTGTAGGCGCGACAGGGCATAGCCGCGCCACCCCAATTCTTCGGGTAAGAGTCCGAAGAAAAAGGTCAAAATTACCAATTGCCCCAGAGAAAGTGGCTGAGCCAGCCAACGACATTGAAATCTGCAATGACAACCTAAGTGATACTTCCTTCCAGGCGCTTAGGGCGCCGCCGGGGTAGCTGTGGCGAGGTAACTCCAGCGAATCCAGCCCGTTTTGCCATCGGGCAATAACACCGGCACCCACGGCGCTCCTTGATGTTCTTGGATCTCACCAACGATAGCCACCACTGCGCCATTGAGCAGGCTGCCCACAATGGCACCGCCGGGCTGGTCGCGCAGCAAAACGCCTTCGCTATTGGCAGCTTGCACTACAGCAAAAAGCGGGGTTGGAGTCGGAGTTGGGGTAGGTGGCTGGGTGAGAGTTCTCGTGGGGGTCAAGGTGAGGGTTGGTGTTTCGGTGGGCGGGGGCAGTGTAGGGGTAAGTGTGGCTGTTGAAGTAAGTGTGGGTGTGAGCGTTAATGTTGGTGTGGGAAAGCCGAGGTAATGTCGCGCAGCTAGCCTGGCGCTTCCAGCCCCAACGAACAAAACGATCGTAATGAGAGCAACAGCCCCACCTAAGGTATAGCCAAACGGAGAGGGAGGGCGAAAACCAAGCGCAGCTAAGGTCACTGCACCGACGAGCACAGCGAAGAAAAGATGGACAATAAATACCGCCAAACCATCCGCAAATAGTTCCACTCTGCCAATGGCTATCGAGAACCCAGCGGCGGTTAAGGGCGGGAAGAGCAAATAGGCAACGCCAACGCTGGGTAATTGAGCGGAACGCTCTGGGTGAGTCATCGTTGCGCTGAGCAAGACCATAGTTGCCAGAATGACGAGAAAGTTGATGATCGAAAATTGTGTCAGACGAAGTGTTTCGGTTAAGCTGACTTCTAAGCCAACAAAAATCAACAGGCGTGCGAGTAATCCACCGACCATACCGCCGATGACGGTAAGGATTGCCCCGATGATGATGCCGCCCAAGTTGCGCAAGAAGAAACGCATTGAGCCGACAATTGTCCCCAATGCCATCCCCACCGGGGGGGCAAGGAGGGGCGCCATCACACACCCCAGAACCACCACCGCTGGGGCATTGGCAAGCAACCCTAAACCGATCACAACTCCTGAAAGAAGGGAAAAAAGGAAGTAATCAAAGGATGGCGAAGCGCGGTGGGCAAATTGATCCAGAAAGTTTGCCCGCTCATCCACCCCCAAGGGGGCAAGCAAACGCCGCGCTCGGCGCCGCCGCGCTGGCGGCAGGATTTTCGGGTCGTCAGGAATTTGTTCGCTGCTAAATTGAGTCATTGGCGCAAACTGGCAACCAAACGCAAAGGCTTTTCAATCAGTTCAAAAGCTGTGTAAATGTTGGGTACTAACAAATCGGCTGATTGAATAGCAACCACACTCGTTCCTTCAGGAGATAGTACACAGATACCCACCGCAGCTTCTTTCAACATTGCGGCGTCATTGGCGCCTTGCCCGATGGCTATCACGCTACTGGCGCCTAAATTGCGCACATAGGCTGCTTTTTGTTGCGTCTCTTCCCCGCGCAGGATGGTTTGCACGGTTAATCCCAATTGAAGCTCGATGGTATCAACATTTTTGCGTGTATTTGCAGTCAATACATGAATGGCAAGGCGATCGCTCAGGTTTTTGAGGATGCGCGGGATACCTTCTAAGAGATTGCCATCAATTGCAAGGGTGCCATTCAGATCGCAGACCAAATGCTCGAGGTGCAGAGAGCCGCGCCCAGGGATGTTCAACTCAATCATAAATGTATTATAACGTGAACCACCTCAGGGTTTGTCAATTGGTTTGCCCAGAGGCGCAGCAATCCTGTTGGCTTCAAGCGCGGGTGCCCCAGTCAGAGGGCGGCTTAATCTGAGAATTTCTCTAGTTCCTCGACTACCCTTGCCAAGAAGGCATCCGCCGCAGCGCCGTCTAATATGCGATGATCAAAGGTCAATGAGAGATACACCATCGGACGAATCGCTAAAGTGTCGTTGCCCAATTCATCTTCTATGACTACCACACGCTTCTGAATCACCCCTA
>JAOAHK010000410.1 GCA_026415275.1 Anaerolineales bacterium | reverse complement strand
CAATTCCGCTTCGGCAAAACGCTTTAACCACAGCAAGAAAGCCATCGCCTCCGCCGTCGCCTGACGGTATTGGTTGGTGGTAGTTCCCTGATCCACGATCCATTCAAGGAGGCCTTTTGCACCCGAGATCTTCATTTGCTTGCTCACCCAAGCAGAAACGTCCTGATAGATCACCTGATGTTCATCTTGGGGATTACCTTTGCCTTTAGCTTTCCAGAAAGCTAAGGTCTGTGCAAGGCCGTTGGCTTGCACTTCAGCGGCTGCGCTACGAGCAAGCTGACCATATTTTTGGGCAAAGTCCTTATTGCGGTTCTTAACTGCCGTAATCTTATCCCAAGCGAACTGGGCACGATTTTGTTCAAGCGAACGTTGATGGCTCATCCCTCACCTCCATCGCTAAAGCGCAAGGCAACAATGCCTTGTCCGGTGGTTTCATCTCCGCCAAGCTGAGTGCGCGTAAGGTTCACTTCTATCACCTTTTGAATTACTTCCTTTGCAGTGAGTGGAGTGTTCTTCTCTCTCGTTTTTGTAGCCATGATCGGAGCATATAGCAATGTATCGCTAGGAAGGCTCTCGGTCGTCCAAAGAGCACCGGTTGCCACGGTTTTGGTTTCCGGGTTGATCTTGATATGGGTTTGTACTTCCGTGGCATACTGAACAAAGTCGCGGAAGGCATCTTCGGGCAGGATGCACAGCTTCTGGGGAAGCACTGCTCGCCAATACTGGTATTCAGGAGTTTGGGGCAAAGCATAGTTTGCTAGCCATTGACCAATTGCGTTTACAGCAGTTGCATGAGTTTGGTCAGGCTTAAAACTAAACTCTTCTAACACCACGCTTTCTCCGGCAACCAACACATCACCGTTGACCCAGGCTGTCTCTTTATCAGGTGGCGCAGGTGGAATCATCGCAGCGAGTGACAAACCAACAATTTCGGCTGTGCGCTGAAAGCGTTGCAACGCATCCACACTGGTTGTCCAGGCAAAGACTCCAGCCAGCGAGCGCACTGGAAATAGCAAAAGGCGCGCATCACCAAACGAGATCGCCCCAGCGTAGTCCGAAGCCCCTTCGCCGGCTTCGGGACCAAAAATGGCGAGATGTTCCTGCTTGCTAAGCTTAGAGGAAGAATTAAGCTTAGGGTCACAGGCGGCGCGCATTCTACCCTTGATGCTGCTGGCTTGCACAATGGGATAGTTGGTGATTCGTTCGCGCTGAATGGGTAAATCTACCGCACCTAAGCCACGACCCGAACCGGAATGCAGGGGCGTTTCGACATAAAGAAAGAGCATGCGAGTTGCTTCAAACATCTTGAACCTCCTGAATAAAAATTTGACCAAAGCCGATTTGAGCGCCTTTATCGGCAATGGCGTTAGTTTCTAAAACCTGTTTTGTGAGGAACACAGTTCCTTGTGACTCGAAATAATACACGCTCCCGGCTGGGACATATCGCAGGGCAGGTTTGTGTGCATCCTTTGCCCAATCATACCCGCCGAGGCATTCGTAGCGATTGACCGCTGCTGCCACCATCGCAAGGTTGCCATCAAAAAACATCTTCCAACTCTCTGGCAGCCATCCGTTCTTGAAATAGGTGGGGGTAGCAAAATAGACCTTAAACTTAGGGGGCAATTTTCCCGCTGGAAAGTTTTGACTCAAAGAGGGCAGGGGAGGTTGATTGAGGACGGTATAGCCAGCGCCGCGTCCTTCACCACCGATACGCAATACGCCGTGATTACCCCAGCCATCATACCCTTCAACTTCCATATATAGCCCCACATTCGGGTAGGGACGAACAAATTCAGCCTCATAAAAAGCGTGTTCGCGGGTAGTGCGAGTGCTATCCTCCCGCCCAATGCCATAGCGCGCTTCTGGTTCAAACAACGTGCTGCTTTGTACGGCACCAACCGGCTTATTTGCAAGCGCTTCCTGTAGGTTCTCTTCGGTCAGCCATTGCCCGGGCGCTTTCTTGGTCGGTTCCGTTTGAGAATAGAGCAGCTTTTCGGTTGGTGCGCTGGTGATCAACCGCTCAACCTCAGGTTTCCACAATTTCAGAGCGACAAACTTCTCGCCCTGTGAAACCATATCAGCAGGCACAGGGAAATATCGAGTGAGTATTCCATTCTCCCATTTGGCAAGAAAGGGCCCGCGCAAGCGCAAGTTCTTGAAATCTTCACTGGTTCCAACTGCCTCGGCAATGGCAGAGCGGTCATTCAAATCTACCTTTTGCAAAACCAACTGATGGGAGCGGATCACACCCTGTATAACGCTGGGGTATGGTGGGAACAGGCTTACCGCGCGATGATCGGACCCAGCCGTGAACGGACGTCCATCGCGGAACATCCAAACATCAATTGCCGTAAGAAACAGTTGCATCATTCACCACCTCCTTGAGCAACGAAGCGCGCAAAGACCAACCAACGCCCAAGCTCTTCGCTTTTGCCGGGCAATTCCTTCG
>JAOAHK010000409.1 GCA_026415275.1 Anaerolineales bacterium | reverse complement strand
ACATTGGGCATCCCCAAGCCGCGCAGGCGGAAAGTTTTGCCGTTTTGGGTTTCGGGTGGAATGGTCAGCTCAACCGTTTTGTCGATGGTCGAGACATTTACTTTGCCACCCAACAGAGCCGTGTATAAGTCGATCGTTTGTTGCGTCTTCAAGTCATCGCCCTCGCGTTCGAAGCGGCTGTGCGGCAAGACCTCGATTTTCAGGTATAGATCACCTTTATGACCATAAGCATCGGGTGCGCCTTGCCCGCTCAAGCGCACTTTGGAGCCGGTTCTTACCCCGCGCGGAATGCGTGCTTCGATCTGGCGCCCGCCCTCGAACTCCATCTTGCGTGAAGTGCCATAAAAAGCCTCTTCCAGGGTAATCTGCACTGGATACTCGATGTCACGTGCTGCAGGTTGGCGGGCGGTGCGCGTGCGTGTGCCGAAGCCGCTCACCGTTCGGCCCATGCCCCCGAAGAGAGCTTCGAAGAAATCCGAGAACCCACCCAACCCTCCCCCGAACATCTCTTCGAATTCTTCGGGAGTGACGGTGCGCGTATAGGTTCTGCCGCCGGGTTGCGCCGTCCACGCCGACCAGTCGAAGTCTTCGGGTCTGCCGCCTGCCCGTTCATATTGCCGCCACTGCGCGCCAAAGCGATCGTACTTTTCGCGCTTTTGTGGATCGGAGAGCACTTCGTAGGCTTCGTTGATCTCTTTGAACTTTTCTTCAGCGGCTTTATCCCCTGGATTGACATCCGGGTGGTATTTGCGCGCCAGCTTCCGGTAAGCTTTCTTGATCTCAGCTTCCGTGGCGTTTTTATCCACACCTAAGATTTGGTAATAATCGCGAAATTGCATAACCATATTCTATCATCGACCTCGAGTAAGAAATTTGAATTTCAAGGATGAAGATTAATTCTGTAATCCATCCAGAACAGTCCAAACGAATAAATTATCATGAGATTGTTAATATTACCTAAGAAACCATCGGGTTGCCAATCTCTGCTTGGCACCGACCAAAGGTCGGTGATACAAAGAAGTGTACCGCCGAGCACTGCTTGGTACTGACCAAGGGTCGATGGTACAAAGAAATGTACCGCCAAGCTCCGTTTGGCACAAGCTAGATCCTAAGTTTTTCCTAGAGGATTAGACATATTTCTAACATTCTGTTTTCACCCTTCTTACACATCTCCTCTAACATAAGAGAAAATCTTTCAAGAAGGAGGTTGAGATATGTATTACCGCAGATACCGCGCTCCATCCGTCTGGCAAGAGGTAGAACGGTTGCAACGCGAAATGAATCGTCTTATGGAGACTTTCTCTCCGCGCCGCGTTCAGGCAGCGCCATCTTTCCCCGCCATGAATTTATGGGTCAGCGACGAAGGCATCATTGTGACCGCTGAAGTGCCCGGCATCAAACCCGAGGACATCGACATCAGTGTGGTCAACGATTTGCTGACCATCAGTGGTGAGCGTCTGCCAGAACAGGTGGGCGAAGATGTCCGCTATCATCGCCGCGAGCGAGGTTATGGCAAATTTGCCCGTTCGATCCAATTGCCCTTTGCCGTGGATGCCAATAAAGTGGAGGCAAGTTTTGAAAACGGTGTTATCACCATCAACTTGCCACGCAAAGAGGAAGAAAAACCCAAGAAGATTAAGGTTGTCACCAAGTAAAAAGCGGAGGTGAACCATGTCCGAAAGCGATAAAACCCTCGATGCTGAAAAACAAGAAGTCGCCCTGAGCGAAGGAACCGAATTAACCCGCGACCGTGTCACCTTTCTGCCCCGCTCGGATATCTATGAGACACACGATGNGCTCGTAGTCCTGATGGATATCCCCGGCGCAAAGGAAGAAGATATTGACATCACGCTTGAAAAGAATGTGCTGACCGTTCACGCTCTGGTCGATCCCAAGGAGCCTGAGAATTACACCTTAGCCTTACAGGAATATGAGATCGGCGATTATCAGCGCAGCTTCCGCCTATCCAACGAGATCGATCAAGATCGCATTGAAGCCTCCTACCGCCATGGTGTTCTGCGCCTGGTCTTGCCCAAAGCCGAGGCTGCTAAAGCCAAGAAAATCAGTATCAAATCGAATTAGCCAGGGGTGAAAAAGGGAGGTAAAGCGTACCTCCCTTTTTCGTTTTAAGGCAAACAATATGCAATTTAATCAGAGATGTCATTTATGAGCGACACTCAGAGGAGGTAGATTTGAGAGTAAACTGCGTCTTGTGAGATGAATTTCGATCTGCAGAATTTTCCAACAGTTTCGCACAGCAGAGCTCCTCGTCTGCGACAGCGCAAACTTTCAATTAAACTTTCGCTTCCCACTAACCCCTGAAGGATGACTGCTACCTCCTATCCCGTTCACGCCAAAAATCACCAAATCAAGGGGACAATTGTCAGTTTATTTCGAAACCAAGATTTGCTATAAACAAAAAGATATTCCCGTTTGGCGAGTTTTCAAT
>JAOAHK010000408.1 GCA_026415275.1 Anaerolineales bacterium | reverse complement strand
ATATAGATAAGAAGCAGAAAGACACGTTTGGAAACAGGAGGAAGGGAATGCCCAGGCTGCCCGATTACGCGGTGCTCCGCCGGCGGCGGCGACTGCTTGAGGTGCCTCAGACAGAGGTGGCTCGAGCTTTGCGGGTGAACGCCTGAAAGGCAAGTAGTTCGCAACGCCCCCTCAGCGTTATCCAGAGGCACGTCGGGCAGTGAGTTCGTGAAAGAAACCAAACGCCGCCGTGATAGAGTGGCTTGCGCTTTGCAAGCAATGCGGGGTGGTACCGCGGGAAGTTTCATCTCGTCCCTGTGCGGACGAGATGTTTTGTTTCTGGAGGTTCGGAGATGCTTGAGCAACTCAACGAAATCGAACAAAGTGCGCTGAGTGCGCTACAGCAAATTGAGGAGGAGCAAGCTCTGGAGGCTTGGCGGGTGAGCTATCTGGGGCGCAATTCCCCTTTGATGCGCGTTTTCGATGGCTTGCGCAGCCTGCCCAACGAAGAGCGGCCGCAGGTCGGGCGGCGGGCTAACGAAGTAAAGCGCGCTCTGGAAGAAGCCTATCAGCAGAAGGCTGAAACGCTGCGCCAAGTGGCTTTGCAACGTGCTCTGCAAAGCGAACGGTTGGATGTGACCCTGCCCGGCAGGCCGTTGGCGCGGGGGCGTTTGCATCCGCTCAATCAGACCTTGCGGCGCATCTTTGCCATCTTCGCCGAGATGGGCTTTCAGGTTTACCGCTCGCGCGATATCGAGAGCGATGAATACAACTTTCAACTTTTGAACTTTCCACCTCATCATCCGGCGCGCGAGATGCAAGACTCTTTTTACCTCGATCTACCCCATCCGCCGGATAACCCTGTCTTATTCCGCACGCACACCTCGCCGGGTCAGATTCGCGCCATGCGCGAGTTTGTTGCGCTCAATCCCGCTGACCCGCCGCCAGTGCGCATTGTCTTGCCGGGCATGTGTGCTCGTTATGAGCAAATCACCGCCCGTTCGGAGATCCAATTCCAACAAGTGGAAGGCTTGGCGGTGGGCAAGGCAATTACTTTCAGCGACTTGAAAGGCACGCTGGAAGACTTTGCCCGGCGCATGTTCGGCGGAGGGGTGCGCAGCCGTTTTCGCGCCTCGCATTTCCCCTTCACCGAACCGAGCGCCGAGATGGACATCGAATGCTTTGTCTGCGGCGGTGCGGGCTGCGCAGTGTGCAAACGCAGCGGTTGGCTAGAAATTCTCGGTTGCGGTATGGTGCACCCAGTGGTGCTGGAAAACGGCGGTTATGACCCGAGGCGTTATACTGGTTTCGCCTTCGGGATGGGCGTGGAGCGGATTACTTTGTTGCGGTATGGCATTGAAGACATCCGCTATTTTTACAGCAATGATCTTCGCTTTTTGGAGCAGTTCGTATGAAAGTTCCTGTTTCTTGGCTCAAAGAATTCGTCGATCTTCCGCTGCCTCTGGAAGAATTAGCGCATGAGTTGACCATGGCCGGCTTAGAAGTGGAGGAAATCCGCTATGTCGGCTTGCCGATGCCGAAGGTAGGCTCCGAGGGTGGCAAGCGCCAGGAGATCAAGATCAGTGGGTTGGAATGGGATGCGGAAAAGATCGTGGTAGGCGCCATCTATGAAGTCAACCCCCATCCCAACGCCGACCGCTTGGTGCTTTGCCAATTGGATGACGGGCAGACAGTTCACACCGTTTTGACCGGCGCACCCAACCTCTTCCCTTATAAAGGCAAGGGTCCCCTTCCCAAGCCGATCAAGGTTGCCTACGCCAAAGAAGGTGCGCGGATTTATGACGGGCACCAACCCGGTCAGGTGTTGACGACACTCAAACGTGCCAAGATTCGCGGCGTAGACTCCTATTCGATGGCTTGCTCCGAAAAAGAGCTGGGCATTTCGGATGATCACGAGGGGATTATCTTTTTGGATGACGATGCCCCGGTGGGAATGCCTTTAGCAGAGTACATGGGTGATGCCGTTTTAGATATTGCCATCACGCCCAATATCGCCCGCGCAGCCAGCATCTATGGCGTGGCGCGCGAGGTGGCGGCGATCACTGGCAAGCCCTTGCGCCCCCCCTCGCTTTCAGTGGTCATGAATGGGGCGCCGATTGCAGGGCGGGTGAGCATTCAAATTCAAGACCCCGATCTAAACCCACGCTTTATGCTAGGCTTGATCGAGGGCGTGGAAATCCGCCCTAGCCCTTATCAGATTCAACGGCGTCTGCGTTTGGCTGGCATGCGCCCGATCAACAACATTGTCGATGCCACCAACTACGCTATGTTGGAATTGGGCGAACCGTTGCACGCCTTCGATTACGACAAACTGGTGAAGCGCGCAGGCGGCAAACCTCCAGTCATCATCACTCGCCCAGCTAAGCTTGGGGAACGCTTGGTCACCTTGGATAATATCGAGCGCATACTGGATGACTTCACCGTTTTGGTGTGCGACCGTGTTGGTCCACTATCCATTGC
>JAOAHK010000407.1:2230-2462 GCA_026415275.1 Anaerolineales bacterium | reverse complement strand
TTTAGCTCAATTCAGGATTGCCTGCGGATTTCAGATGCTGCTGTAATATAATTTCAGGGTATGATCTGGACTCTGTCGGCCACCACTGCGCAGGCGTCTGTGCCTGCGATCCCGCCCGTTCTCCCCTCGCCCTTTGGGAGAGGGGCCGGGGGTGAGGGCATCGAAGGGCAGATGCCCGTCCTTTCACTTCTCAATGAGGGAGTTAGTCGTATGAACACTGATGGCAAATTCT
>JAOAHK010000407.1:0-2220 GCA_026415275.1 Anaerolineales bacterium | reverse complement strand
GACCTGACCACGCATGCCTTTGTGGTCGGTATGACTGGGTCGGGCAAAACCGGCTTGTGCATCTGCTTGCTTGAAGAGGCCGCCTTGCAAGGCATTCCCGCCTTGATCCTCGATCCCAAAGGCGATATGACCAACATCTTGTTGCATTTCCCCAACCTAGAGCCACAAGACTTTGAGCCTTGGGTCAACGCCGACCTTGCCCGCCGTGAGGGGAAAACCGTCCAACAGGCTGCGCAGGAAGCAGCCGCGCTGTGGAAACAAGGCTTGGCCGACTGGGGGATTACGCCGCAGCGCGTGCAACAGCTTGCGCAAGCCGCTCAGTTTACCGTCTATACCCCCGGCTCCGACAGCGGTATTCCGGTCAATATCTTAACGTCCTTTGAAGCTCCTGACCTCGCCTGGGATGAAAACCGCGAAGCCCTGCGGGAAAAGATTGCTTCAACAGTAACGGCTTTACTGGGTTTGGTTGGTCTATCCGATGTTGATCCCTTGCGCTCACGCGAACACATCTTGCTCTCCAACATCCTCGAACACGCCTGGATCGCCGGCAAAGATCTTACCCTCAGCGAACTGATCCTCCAAACCCAATCGCCGCCCTTCACCAAATTGGGCGTTTTCGATGTCGATACCTTCTTCCCGCAAAAGGACCGCTTTGCACTAGCCATGCTACTCAACAACATCCTTGCTGCGCCCAGCTTTCAAACTTGGATCGAGGGAGAACCTCTGGAAATCCAAAAGCTGCTCTACGGTGAGGACGGTCGCCCGCGCCATAGTGTCTTTTATTTAGCCCACCTCAGTGAGAGCGAGCGCATGTTCTTTGTCACCCTGCTTTACACCGCCGTTGAAAGTTGGATGCGCGCTCAACCTGGCAGTGGATCGCTGCGGGCAATCGTCTATTTTGATGAAGTCTTTGGCTATCTGCCGCCGGTGAGCAACCCACCCTCCAAGACGGTCATCCTGCGCATGCTCAAGCAAGCGCGTGCTTTTGGTGTTGCGCAGATGTTGGTCACCCAGAACCCGGTCGATATCGATTACAAAGCCCTTGCCAACGCCGGCACGTGGTGCATTGGCAAGCTCCAAACCGATCAGGATAAACAACGCCTTTTAGATGGCTTAGAAAGCGCTGTTCCTGGCGGGATGAACCGCAGCGAATACGACAAGCTGATCTCCGGGTTGGGCAAGCGCGTTTTCTTGATGCACAACGTGCACGCCAAGGGTCCACT
The DNA here is from genome assembly GCA_026415275.1 of Anaerolineales bacterium. GTDB lineage: Bacteria > Chloroflexota > Anaerolineae > Anaerolineales > UBA4823 > NAK19. The sequence continues at coordinate 997 of JAOAHK010000407.1, read as the reverse complement.
GCTCTTCCAAACCCGCTGGGCGATGAATTATTTAGCCGGACCGTTGACCCGCGCCCAAATCCCGGCTTTGAACCGCTTAGCGCGAGCTGAAGAGGTCTCTCTGCCGAAAGCCGCGGCACAAGAGACGGCCACCGCCCAAGCCATTTCAACCCCAACCCATACAGCATCAAAGGCACTTCAGACGGAAGCATATTCTGCGACCAAACCCCCCGCACCCGCCGGTGTCGCCGAAATTTTCCTCCCCGTCAAAGAAAGTTTGTCAAAAGCGCTGCAGCGAGCGGGTCTCAGCCCTGCTGCAGCCCAAAGTGCTACCCTGATCTACCGTCCTGCTCTGCTTGCACAAGTGAACATTCGCTACGTCAACCGCAAGTACGGCTTGGATAGCGAGAGCACCACGACGATCCGAGTGCCAAACCCCGATCGGCGCGGGTTTATCCGCTGGGAAGAACACTTTGTGCAGCCGATCGATCTGCGGGAAGCACATAAGGCTCCCCCGTCCGAGGCCCGTTTTGCGTCCCTTGAGGTGCCGCTTTCCGACGCCAAACTGATGGCTGCAATGCAGAAGGATTTTCTCGATTGGCCTTTTCGCAACGCGGTTCTGTCGATCGAGGTCAACGACGCCCTTCAGATAGCCTGTGTTCCACCCATGACCGAAGGCGAATTTCGGGCGCGCTGTGCCGACATCGCTCGTCAAAAGCGCGATGAAGAGGTCAAAAAAGCTGCCCAAACCTTCGACAAGAAAATTGAAGCCTTGCGGCTGAAACTTGTCCGCGAAGAACAGGAATTGGAAGCCGATAAAGAGAAGCTCAACCTACGGCGGATGGAGGAAATGGGCACCCACGCCGAGAACATCCTCGGCCTCTTCGGCGGGCGGCGCAGCTCGCGGCGAATTTCTTCCTCGCTCACCAAACGCCGCCTGACCAGCCAAGCCAAAGCCGAGGTGGAAGAATCAGAAAAAACCATTGCCCTGCTAAAAGAACAAATTGCCGAAATCGAA
>JAOAHK010000406.1 GCA_026415275.1 Anaerolineales bacterium | reverse complement strand
AAAGCGAAATCGGTAGGATGTTTCTTTTCGCCAACATCTACTCGCGCCCCAGCCTGCAATCCCTCAACATCCAACCGAGCTAAAAAACCATAATCTTTCAATTTAGATGTATCAAAATATATTCCATCAGAGGTGCGATATGTAAATCCCTTGCGTTCAATACATTCAATGAACTCAATTTGTTCCCTGATATGGTCGGTTGCACGACACCAGATGGTAGGCTCTTTGATGTTCAACCGCCGAATGTCCTCTCTGAATGCTTGGGTGAACATTTCCGCTATTTCCCATGCGGTTTTGCCGACTTTTCGGGCCCCTTTCTCCATTTTGTCTTCGCCCGTATCGGCGTCAGATGTCAGATGGCCAACATCGGTTATATTAACCACATGTTTTACTTTATAACCATTGAATTCAAGGGTACGGCGCAAGAAATCTTCGAACAAATAAGTCCTCAGGTTGCCAATATGAGCGTAATCATAGACTGTTGGCCCGCAGGCATACATGCCAACATAGTCGCTTCTAAGGGGTTCAAAATCTCGCAATGAACGTGTGTATGTATCATACAATCTAAGTTTCATACGATTTTATGCTAGCCTCCGGAATTATTGAACGATTTTTACAAGCACAAGCAAACGATAACAATTACAACCACTTAAGCAATCCAATGGTTATTATATCGTGAAGTTTGGTGCAGCATGGATTCTATATCCATATTCCAAACTGCGCACTCCCCACTTC
>JAOAHK010000405.1 GCA_026415275.1 Anaerolineales bacterium | reverse complement strand
CGCACGCATGTCTTCGGAAATGGATAGCGGGCTACGGTTTGTGCCAATTACGCGGTCCATTAGCCAGTCTGCTGCTTCATTACCAGACTTATCGATCATGTCGCTGATCAATTTCAGCGTTTCCGCGTCGGGTTGATCTCCTAAACGGCGAAAAACGGAGACCAAAATTGGGATTTTGATAATGCTCGAGGCGGTAAAGGCAATGTCAGTTGGCACAACAGGAATGTTTTGCAGTTGGCGATAACCGAAGTGAATTTCGGACATATTTTGAAGGTCAAGTAGATAGATGCCGCTGATGCCATCAAACCCCGAAAGGTCAATCGTTTGTTTGAGCAAGATTTCCAAGTTTTGAAAAGCAGGGCGAGATGCATTGCTGGTAATGATCGGTAAAACCACGCTGCGGTTGTTGAGGGAGGTTAAAGCTCGGGAAATCAGAGGGATCGCTGCATCCACATCCAATACTGAACCGGGCTTGCCCGGTTCAAAGTTGACCGTTCCCACAATCGGTCTGGCAGGGATAGGGGGAGTATCATAGCGGGTGGCAATCTCTTGTTGCAGATAGAGGCGCAGGCGTTGCTCCGAAAAAGTTGCCCTTAATGGAATTTCTTCCGTGGGGGTAGACCGGTTCCAGAGGTAGTCCCAATATCCACCCCAAAACGACTGTTGGGCTCGTTGAATCTCGGCGGCTGCCAACATGGCTTCGAGATCCAGTTGGAAGTCAACCACCGATGGGTCAAGGTGGATAATGGCTTCCCCATAGCGCAGTTCAACCGGCAAATCATACGCTTCGATCAGGCGTTGTGCGGCTTGTTGACGGTCTAATCCACCGACTGGTACCCCGGCGATAACCTGTTCAGGTGCAAACACGACCCGCGCCCGGCTGTAGCTTACCAGTTCGACGCTGCTGAGACCGACTGCGGCTAACAGGAAAAAGACCGAAAACCAACGTAGCGGCGAAAATAATCCACCATTGTTCATCGGCATTTATCATACCACAGCCTTGCCGATCTAAAGTGTAGCTCTAACTATTTGCCTTTGAGGCTGGATCACCCTTTCAGAGATATAGCCTGAGGCGGAATAATTCGCTTAAATTTTTATCGAGAAATTGAGAGCTTAATCAATCTTCCTTTTTCATCTAGGGTAAAACGGGCATATTGGGTATAAGAATAACCTTGGCGCTGTTCCGTGCGACTGAGAATGATAATCTTACGCGAGGGCTTTTGTTTTCCATTGGACTGTTCGGAAGAGAGGGCCCCCCCTGACATTGTTTTTTGTGAAAGACATATCGAGCAAGGAGCAGAACACACTTGGTTTTCACTCAACACCTCAACTTTGGTGAATTCCATCCCTGGTAAGTGTTTTGCGACCAACTTCTTGATCGTCTCCTCAATCTGGGGAGTAAGCTCTTCTTCTCTGCGATGTTGATAAGCATGATCGCATGAGGCTATCAGTACGGGGGATGGTGATTTAGAATGTCGCCAAACTTTCGGTGTCGGTTTAGCGCTTTTGACCTGAGCGAGCGGATCACCGTATAGGACAAAGGAGGTTAGGGTTTTCTGATCTTCTCCATCCAGGTAGCCGTAGGTTTTGCTGAGTTCTTTTGCCATGCAGAGTTTAGCTTGACGCAATGCTTCTCCAGCGGGTAAACCCTGACGGATGTTCTTCCAAAACTCATATGCCAAAAAATCGGCCGCGATCAAAGGTGTGCCATTTGATCCATAAGATGTGCTTGTCGAACCGACAAAGGCCCGGCAGCCTTTTTTGAGAAAAGCCAGAGCGATAGAACATGAAGCATCTTTTTCGAGGGTAAAAGCTCCAAAACAGGCTTCACTGAAGACGAACTCTATAGCTGAGTTGGAGTTCAGCAAAATATCTCCGGGTTGCAATGCGATTGGGTGATCACTCGTGGCAACTAAATTTGTGGAATTTTCGGTGGGATCGCTCTGTCCAAACCATTCAGGTGAGTCGGCTAAGCCATGAAGGTTAAAATACCCTGCGGTAGCTGTTGGTAGATTAACCTGTTCCGTCCTAGCCAACACAGGCGAAGTTTGGGTTCTTAATTCTGCTTCTTCTAGGGTTGCGAAGGCTTTGCTATGACGCACCAAGCGTCGCTTGGCGGTTTCCGCAGGGGCCATTTTCTTTGCTAATTGGGGCGAGATAAGCATAGATTGCGGATTACCGATTTGGCGGAAAACAGCAAATGAGGCAAATCGCCATGCAGCGGCAGTGTAACCGAAGGCGGAAAAGGTGTGAATTGGTGACTGGAACAAAGAAAGCAAATATTGAATCCAACTCCATAATGGGGTCAACGACTTTGCATAGGCAATTGCCTTTCCCCTCGATTTCTTGGTTCTATGATAAGGTATGGTTAGGTTTTCAAGCGCTTTCAGCCAATCCTCGATTCGATTCACGGAGCAGGGCAACCTACCTACCGGCCAATCCATCACCAGGTAATTCTCATCTCTTGCGCCGTATGGATT
>JAOAHK010000404.1 GCA_026415275.1 Anaerolineales bacterium | reverse complement strand
AACCCCGAGGAGGATTATTCGGGGTTGATTCGCTTAGCAGAGATCATCGCCTATCCACTTTTGCTCCTAATTCCCTTACGCACGCCGCTCACCCTAGCTGTCGAACCCAAACCACCTGCAGCCGAAAGCGTTGCACCGTCTCCTGTGCTCACTCCACTTCAGGTTCAACTGCTTCAGACATGCTTAAGCTTGCCCCTCGACATGCAAAAAGGGCAACTAAGCCATGCGCTTTCCGCCCTGTTTGCTCGCGCGCTGCGGGCGGACCTGTGCTGTATTGTCTCACCACCCGATGAAGCGTGGCAAATCATCCTCCACGGTGGGTATGACCTGATTCGGGAAGCCAATCTCGAAGGTGATGTTCTGGATGGCCGCCAAATGCCCACTTTGGCAGCCAACTTGCGCCATGCCAAACCCATGCGTATGAAAGCCGATGCTCCTACGCCCGATTTGAGTTATCTGGCTTCGGCTCTCCAGCTAAAGCAGAGCGGCGATCTGCTGCTGGGCATCATCCTTGCTGACGATCAGTCCCCCCTGTTTGGGGTCATTTTGCTTTCACCATATTCGAACCACGCTTGGAGCGGCGATGAGCAGATCCAATTGGTGACCCTATGTCGCATGGTTGGAAAACAATTGCGTCAATACCAAGCTCTGCTTCAAGCTTCTATAGAACTAGCTGCAACTCAGCAAGCCATTGCAGCAGCCCAAGACCAAATAAACACCCTCCAAGCAGAAATCGCTGCCCTGCATGAGAGTCGCGCTCAAGAAACTGCAGCGGCAAAAAGCGAAGAGGCTTCGAGTGTGCTGCCCCGGCTGGCGCTCAACCAGACCTCAGGCCTGGAAGGGGAATTGCGCCTAGCGTTGGAAGAGATTGCTCGCTTGCGAGGGGAGGTTGAGGAAACCCAACAGCGGCTGCGCCGGGCACAATTGGAGAGCGGTGAGGGAGAAGGTGTCAATCTGCTCGCCAATCTGGCAACCGAACTCCGCCAACCTCTCGCCTCAATTGTAGGCTATACCGACTTCTTGTTGGGTGAGTCGGTTGGCATCTTAGGCACTTTGCAGCGCAAATTCTTGGAGCGCATCCGCATCGCTACCCAGCGTATGATGGCGATTTTAGACGACTACACCCCAGCCACCGATCTGCAAGGTGGACAGGTTCAACTCAATTTGGAAGCGGTTTCCCTGCCAGCAGTCATTGAAAACGCCTGCGCCGAAATTACAGACCTCAAAGAAGCGCGCCAAATCGACCTACAGTGCGAGATCCCCAGTGAGCTTTCCCCCGTGTTGGGAGATTCGGGCGCCCTTGAGCAAGTTTTGGTCAAACTCTTACAAAATGCTCTCAAGGTTTCTCCAGAAGGAAGTACGGTGCGCCTTGTTGCCCGAGAAGAAAAGGAGAACAACCTTCACGGCTATCTGCTTTTGCAAATTCAGGATTGTGGCGGGGGTGTTGCTGCAGAGAACTTACCAAAGCTTTTTGCGCGCGAACGAAGGATTGAATTGCCCGGTGTTGCCGAAAACGGCACGGCCCTCTACATGGTCAAAACTTTGGTGGAGGCCTTAAACGGTCGCATTTGGGTGGATAGTCAAGTGGGAGAGGGAACCACTTTCACCATCCTTCTTTCGCTTGCTTCCTCATCCATTGAAGACAAGCTGACAGAGGAGAAAACCGAATGAAAGGGAAACTCGCTTGGCTGATTGGAATTGGACTCTGGATGGTTTCGTTGATAGTTGTCTTGGGCAGCTTGGTGCTTTCCTTGAGTGAGGGAGGCTTGCTGCGCCCTAATCCAAGCGAGCAGCAACTCGTTGCCACTACTCCAGCAGACTATGTGGCGACGCCAGAAGAGAGCGAAATGGTCTTAGAACTGCCCCCTACTGCGACGTTCTTTCCTTCACCCACTCGAACTGCGACAGAGACCGCGACACCAGTACCTACCTGCGCCTACCCAGCGGGTTGGATCGTAACCACTCTACCTGCAGGGGTCTCATTGGAGACCCTTGCCCTCCAATACGGATTAACCCCCGAGCAGATCTTGCAAGCCAACTGTCTGACCGCAGAATCCCTAGGCACCAAGTCTGAACTGTACTTACCTGCGCCAACGGTGACCCCCACAGCCACCGAAACCGAAAGACCGCGCAAGCCCAAAGCCACGCAGACAGCCGGCAGCGCAAAGTGCGGCCCGCCTGCATCGTGGGTGATTTATATTATCCAAAAAGGAGATACGCTCTATAGCATTGCTGTTCAAACTGGCACCACAGTTGCTGATTTGCAATGGGCAAACTGTTTGGGCAATTCTACTATGGTGCGCGCGGGGCAAAAGCTGTATGTGCCGCGCTTACCCCAGGGCAAACCACCTGCTGCTACCCAAAAACCGCCAAAACCACCCAAAGCTACTATTCCTTCGGGTCCCGGCGTGACACCGATTGTTGTCACTCCCCTTCCAACCGCCAGCCCGTAGGTATGGTTTCACCGGAACAACCATCTGAGCGGCTGCGTCTATTG
>JAOAHK010000403.1 GCA_026415275.1 Anaerolineales bacterium | reverse complement strand
GAGCGACAAAAGAACCATCTGATCAAGATAAGGAAGCGCTGTTTGAACTAACAGACACAACCTGACTTAGAGTTGCAGAAAACTATACCATATTTTCAAGGGTGATGAGATTAAAGAGGTTTAAGATTATAGAAGATGACTTATGCTATAATCGAATCGCTGCCCCAGTAGCTCAAAGGACAGAGCGAGGCTCTCCTAAGGCCGAGGTTGTGGGTTCGACTCCCGCCTGGGGCGCCTTTTTTTCCGAAACAGGGGAGTTCAGTTAACCAATTGAAAACCCCCTTTGGCATCAAGTGTGCTATACTCAACACCAAACCCTGTGCAGCGATCTTCCCTAAGGAGCTAATCCGAATGGGTTTCGTGACCAAATTCGTCTGTCCCCACTGCTCCCAGAGCTATCCAGCCGCAACAGTTCAAACCTACTGTCTGCGCTGCGAATCGCCTATTCTCGCCTGTTACGACCTTGAAATTGTTGCCCAATCGGTGACGCCCGAAGCCATTCGCAAGCGAAAATCAGGCATTTGGCGTTGGGAAGAGCTCCTCCCCGTCCACGAGAAAGCGTGGCAAATCAGTCTTGGCGAAGGGGATACACCTCTCTTGCCTTTACCCCGGTTAGGGGAGAAGCTGGGCCTAAAACATCTTTACTTGAAAGACGAAGCACAAAATCCCACGGCGTGTTTCAAAGCGCGTGGGATGGCTGTTTCGCTCAGCCGCCACTTGGAACTGGGCTTGCGCCACTTCCGCCTCGCCACAGCGGGCAATGCAGGGGGCGCGCTGGCTGCATACACAGCCCGGGCAAATTCACTCCTCAAGCGCAAGGGAGATGCCTGTTATGCTCACATCTACATGCCCAAAACCGCTCCACGAGCAAATCGCTTGGAAGTGCAAGCGAGTGGGGTGGATTTGCATCTGGTAGAGGGATTGATCTCCGACGCTGCCCAAAAAGCAGCGCAGGATGCAAGTCAATTTGAAGGCACTCCTCAAAACTGGTTCGACCTTTCCACGTTCAAAGAGCCTTATCGGGTGGAAGGGAAAAAGACAATGGGGTATGAGTTGGCAGAACAATTTGATTATCATTTGCCTGATGTCATCCTTTATCCGACGGGTGGGGGGACGGGCTTAGTTGGAATGTGGAAAGCGTTTGACGAGCTGGAGCAGATGGGGTGGATAGATGGAAAACGCCCACGCATGGTCAGTGTCCAAGCGAGCGGCTGTGCGCCAATTGTAGAAGCCTTTCACTGCGGCGCAGAGCGCGTCCAATTCTGGCAGGGTGCGGCGACCCTTGCTAACGGATTGTGCGTGCCCAAACCCTTTGCCGACCGCCTGATTTTGACGATCCTCCGTCAGAGCAGAGGTACTGCCCTAGCCGTTGACGATGAACAAATCCAGCTTGCTCAACAGGAGCTTGCCCGATTGGAAGGGATTTTCGCTGCACCCGAAGGCGCTGCAACCTTCGCTGCCCTGAAGAAAATGGTCGCGGATAACCTTGTCTTGCCTGAAGAGAAGGTTGTCTTGTTCAATACAGCAAGCGGTGTAAAATATATTTAGCGATGCCTGAGGACGGAAAAACACTTGAATTTTGATCTGTATGATCCGCGATTGCATCGTAGCTTCGCATGTTCTTCAATAGGAATTTGATCCGAGATGGTTCAAGCCAATGAGATCCGCCCGAACACCGAAGCTACCCTAGAGCTGCTTTATAATATCAGCCGCGAGCTGACCAGCGCGCTAGACCTGCACATGGTCTTGCGCCGCGTGCTGTTTCTTTCCATGCAGAGCGTTGGCGCAATCAGTGGCAGCATCATCGTGTTAGATAGCTATGGAAAGCCGATTGACTCAGCGATTATTACCGGGGATGTGGTGCATGATCAGACAACGCAGCAATTGCGCGTTACCTATGAACAGGGATTGGCTGGTTGGGTGGCTAAACACCGCCAAGCGGTGCTAATCGCCGATACCAGCCGTGATGAGCGTTGGCTATTCCGCCCCGATGATGCCCCTGAACGCCGTGGCCCAAAATCGGCGGTCAGCGCCCCGCTGATGGTGCGCGATGAGTTGGTTGGGGTGATGACCTTAGTCCATCCCCGTCCCGGCTTCTTCCAGCCCAAGCATTTGAGCCTTGTGCAGTCGATCGCCGATCAAGCTGGGATTGCCATCCTAAATGCCCGTCTATACGATGAAAGCCAGCGCCGAGCACGGGTCATGGCAGCCTTAGCCAGCAGCGCAGCGACCATCACCGGCTCTTTGGAACTCAAAGAGGTTCTCCAACGCATCCTTGAGCAGACCAGTCAAGCCCTATTGGTCGATACGGTTTCCCTTGCATTGATCGACTCCAAGAATCAAGAGTTGGTCTTTGAGGCTTCTACCGGACGATATAGCGATAAGGTGGTTGGAATTCGCCTCAAACTTGGGCAAGGTATTGCTGGCTGGGTTGCTCAACGTGGTGAAGGAACCGTTGTCGATGATGTCTCTCAAGACGAGCGCTTTTATCGCGGTGTTGATATGATT
>JAOAHK010000402.1 GCA_026415275.1 Anaerolineales bacterium | reverse complement strand
GATGGAGATCAAAACTAACGTTATCCACGGCGCGGACATAACCCACAATTCCAAATCCGAAGCGACGTAACTCATACCAGACATGCAAATTGCGAATTGAAAGCAGGATTTCACGTTGATCGATATCGGTTTTGATCTTGGATGGGGCTTCGACAACCATGGAAACTCCTTAGGCATACAACCAACAACGCACTTTGCGTCCATCTCTCTCGAACATCGGTGGTTCTTCGGAGCATCGCTCGAAGCGCGCCGGACAGCGTTCGGCAAAGCGGCAACCACTTGGGGGCGAGATTAAGCTGGGTGGCTGGCCAGTGATAAATTGTGGGTCTTGATCGGCTCTCAAACGCGGCACACTTGCCATCAGCATTCTAGAATAGGGATGTAACGGATCGGGAAAGAAATCTTTGGCTTCACCTGTCTCGACGATCTGCCCAGCATACATCACGGCCACATCATCGGCGAGTTCGCTGGAGGTGGCTATATCGTGGGTAATGAGGATAAAACTGGTGCCCAGCTCTTTCTTAATGCGCTTGAGGGTGTTGAAGATATTGGCTTGGGTAAGCAAATCCAACGCCGAAGTTGGTTCATCGAGGATTACTAAACTAGGCAATGTCACCAACGCCATAGCAAGCGCAACCCGTTGGCGCATCCCGCCACTTAACTCAAATGGGTATCGGGTCAGAAAATCCTCTGCTACCCCAACACGCTGAAACATCGTGCGAGCCGCTTCTAATGCTTCGGCTTTGCTCATGCCCATGTGGATCATCGCCGGTTCTGCCACTTGATCGCCCACGCGGAGGACAGGGTTTAGGGCGTTCATCGCTGCCTGAGGGACTAACGACATCTCCACCCACCGGATGTTCTGGCGAAACTCCTCATCGCTTAATTGCATCACATCGCGATCGTGCAAATAAATCCGTCCGCTATATTTGGCAATATTGCGTGGCAACAAACGCAGAATCGCCTTAGCCAGCGAACTTTTCCCACATCCCGATTCGCCCAAAATGACCACGGCGCGATTGACCCCTAACTCAAAATCCACCCCATCCACGGCTTGCACTGGACCGCGCAGGGTGGCAAAATACATGAAAAGGTTCTCGACGCGTAAAACACTGCCGTCCTTTGAAGCCATCAAACACCTCTTAAGCGCGGGTTAAAGATGCGGTCAAGGGAAAAACCCAAAACGGCAAATGCTAAACCCGTAATCATCAATAACGCTGAAGGTTGCAATACCCAATAGTACATTCCTTTGTAAAGGGCTCCATTAAACTCGGCATCCTGGATAATCTTGCCCCAAGTGGGGAGAACGGGGTCTCCTAGCCCTAGCACTGCCAATGAAGCTTCAAGGAACACATAGCTAGGAATGCCCGTCACCAATGCCGGAATTAACAAGGGGATAATGCGGGGAAGGAGATAGCGGATGATGATGCGTCCATTGCCAGCGTTATAGGCTCTTGCCGCTTCAATGTAGGGCATTTCTCTGACCTGTAAAAAGATTGCCCGATAGTTCTTGATCGCTCCACCAAAGATGCTTAATAAGATTGTGACCCCCAAGATCACAAAGATGCTCCGCGAATAGAATGTCCCCACCATGATCAAAATCGGCAAAAAAGGCAGGACGAGATTAATTTCGGTCACCCGTTGGATCAGATCATCGACCCAACCGCGATACCAAGCACCGATCGCAGCAATGATCATTGCCAACACCGAAGTACCTAATGATGCGATCAACCCGAAAGCCATTGCAACCGGCAATCCCCACAGCAAGCCCACTTTAAGGTCGCGGCGCATGTGATCGGTACCAAACCAGCCATAGACTTTACCGTATTGGATAAATTCGACTTCCACATCGGCATTGGGGTCGAAGGTTACAATTTCAATTTTGAGTTGATAATCACCCTTGAGTGGTTGAGGGGGGTTGGTTTGGGGAACAGAGTACAACCCAATCTCCGCATCCAAACCTTTCAGTCGCTGGCGGAGTTTAGAATCTTGTGCAAAGCGGAAGTTGACCTTTGAACTCTGCAGAGCGAAATCCGCAACACGGACCTCCCGTTCGTCCGGCGTCACCCACAGCATGGAGACAAATGGGGATTTTTCCGCATTTGAGACAAAGAAGTACATTGAAAGCTCTTGAGGGTATTCATCGTACTCAAATGATATAGGGATGGTAATTTTGATCCGTCGTCCATCTCCAGAAGGTTCGTACGTCTTTACATCTGGATTCTCAAGGGTGCTAAAAATGATCGTATCAGGCAATTTTTTCTCTCGAAACCAATTGATCCATTTCGGGGGCACAATTTTGGGCAGACGATACCATACCTCCTCTCCACCGCGCCATAGACGAACGGCCTCTTTGTATGGGATAGCATAAACCACCCAGATCGATGCCACTAGTAAGATAAAAATCACGATTAGACTAACGATGGCAGAGGGATATTGCCGAAATTCATTCCAGGCGCGCTTGAGTATATTCATTGACCACCCTCCTGCCCGCCGATTTTCACGCGGGG
>JAOAHK010000003.1 GCA_026415275.1 Anaerolineales bacterium | reverse complement strand
GGTGGGAACCGCGCTGGTCGGGTTGAGCGAAAGCTGCCAATGGGTTGGGGGAGGCTTGCAATGTCCGCCTTGGGACAAGTTTTTCAGCGCTCAAGCTTTGTGGGGAGATTTCCTTGCCCTGCTTGGCGGAATTTTGGCTGCTTTTTACTTGCTCGCCGGGCGCTTTTTACGCCCGCGCCTCTCCTTGCTGAGCTATATTTTCGTCGTCTATGGCATTGCAGCCCTCGTCTTAACGCTCTGGGTGGGAGGAGCGGGCTTATCGTTTGTTTCCTATCCCCCTGCTGCTTTTGGGTGGTTTGTCGCCCTTGCGATTCTGCCCCAACTGTTTGGTCATTCTACGTTTAACTGGGCATTGCGCTATGTTCCCACCGCCTTGGTCTCGATTGCACTACTTGGAGAGCCACTGGGTTCAACCTTCTTGGCTTACTTATTTCTCAACGAGACGCCCAGCGGATTACAAATGACTGGGGGTGGATTAATTTTAGTTGGCTTAGTGATCGCCTCTCTTTACCAGAAAGACGATTTAGGCTAAATTCCCCCCTCTCCCTCTGGGAGAGGGGCTGGGGGTGAGGGTTGCTCTACCCCATTCCCCGACAGGCTTCCCCTTGACTTGATGATCTATCGAGACGGAGATTATAGGGTAAAATTTTCCTAAAGGATTGAATTAGAGCGAATCACAAGCCTTGAATCGCCACCCATACCATGGCAAAAACTAACCCATCCGCAAAATCCAACGAGGAAAAAGCTGCCTCACCAGAGCCAGGTGAGGAAAATTCTTTGCTTGCTACTCTCACCCGCTTCCGGCGCTTTAGCAGAGACATCGGCGGCGTCCTTGCTCTGGCACTCGCAGCCATGACCTTTTTCGGACTGCTCTTGCCCGACCTCACCGCAGGTTTGTTAGCGGTTTGGATTCGCTTTCTGCGTCTCTGGTTTGGCTGGGGAAGCCTGTGGGTGGTCGCCGGGTTGGTCTGGTTGGGCGTTGTCCTCTTTTACCGGGAACGCCTCAATCTACCCGCCCTACTCAGCAAACTCATTGCTTGGGAGGCAGTGGCGTTTGCTTCGTTGGCTTTGCTCAGCGTGCTGGGGGGAGTGGAGTTTGACAGGGCAGAAGCTGGTTTAGACGGCGGGCGGGTTGGTTGGGGGCTCGCCCGCCTGAGCGGCGGTTGGTTTATCCCGTTGGGACTGGTAGGGCAGATTTTACAGGGTTTGTTAACTTCCGTTGTGCTTTTCCTCTGCCTCTTTATTGCCCTCGGCGGGTTAGGACGGCTTTTGCGTCAAATGAACACTGCAGAGCCGAGCGCAACTTCTCCGTTTGAGCCTGCGGTGAGCTTTTCCCCACCACCGAGCGCTGCTGGGTCAACGCCCGCTTCAACCACGAAGAGTGTGCGATTGCCCAAGGAGTGGCATAAGAAATTCCGCTTATCTGAGGTAGAGGAGGTTGAAAAACCCAGCACCCCCATCCCGCGTGACGAGCGCTTGCCGCCGTTGGATTTGCTGGTTGCCGAAAGCGCCTATCGGGCGGACGAGCGGAATGTGAACATGACCGCTGGGTTAATTGAAAAGACCCTAGGCGAATTTGGTATCCCTGCCAAAGTAGTCGGTGTTCGGGTCGGTCCGACAGTGACACAATTTGCGGTTGAACCCGGGTTCTTAGAGAAAAACGGGGCAGAAGGTGAGATCGCTAAGCAAAAGGTGCGCGTGGCACAAATTTCCGCCCTGAGCCGCGATCTGGCTCTGGCGCTGGCTGCCGAACGTTTACGCATTGAAGCGCCGGTGCCGGGCAGACCTTATATTGGCATCGAGGTACCCAACCCGCGCGCTTCTGTAGTGCGCCTGCGTCCGATCCTTGAGAGCGATGCCTTTGTCAAGGTCGGGTCACCGTTGGCAATTGCTTTAGGCAGAGATGTTTCGGGCAATCCGGTTGTCGGGGATTTGGCGCGCATGCCCCACCTCTTAATTGCTGGAACCACGGGTTCGGGCAAGTCGGTGTGTATTGCGGCGATCACGACCTGCTTAGCCATGAACAACACGCCGCAAGATTTACGCTTGATTATGATCGATCCCAAGATGGTGGAGTTGGTGCGTTTCAATGGGCTTCCCCACCTGCTTGGAAAAGTGGAAACGAAAATTGACCGCATTTTGGGGGTCTTGCAATGGACGGTGAGCGAAATGGAACGACGTTATAAGATCCTCGAAGCCACTCGCTCGCGCAATATCGATACCTATAATAAGAAAGCGCGCCGTCACAAAGAGCTGACTCCCCTGCCTTACTTGGTCGTGCTGATTGATGAGCTGGCCGACCTGATGATGACTGCTGCCGAACAAACCGAGCACGCTCTCATCCGGCTGGCGCAGATGGCGCGGGCAACCGGAATTCACTTGATCATCGCTACCCAACGCCCCAGCACCGATGTGGTCACCGGCTTAATCAAAGCCAACTTCCCAGCACGCATTGCCTTTGCTGTGGCTTCGGCGGTTGATTCGCGCGTCATCTTGGATACGGTCGGAGCTGAAACCCTGTTAGGGCACGGCGATATGCTCTATTTGCCTCCTGAGGCGATGGCGCCATTACGCTGTCAGGGTGTGATGGTAAACGATGTAGAAATCGAGCGCATGATCACCTTTTGGCAATCCGACGCGCCTGTTTCCGAGGAGACGCCGCCTTGGGAAGAATACCTAAAGGAAAGCTCGCTTCTAGAAGATCACGATGCCTTAATTGAACAGGCGATCCAGATTGTGCGCAAAACACGGCGGGCAAGTGCCTCGTTGTTGCAGAGACGTTTGCGCATTGGTTATCCCCGCGCGGCGCGCTTGATGGATGAATTAGAGGAGATGGGCGTGGTTGGCCCGCTTCTTGCAGGAAGCCGTGAGAGAGAGGTCTTGCTTCAGGATGAGGAGGACGAGGATTTGGAATCGCAGAATTGATCCGCTCGACTCGCCGCTCGACTTCTGATGCAATGTTAACAGCATTCTGAGAAAATGATAATGAAACCGAAGGTATAATCTCTGCAGAAATCTAAATGATATAGAAAAGGTACAACTGTTGCCAATTTCCGGTTCGGAAATGGTTGTAAGGAAGGATAGCAGAAAATGATGCGATTTGATCGTTTTACCGAACGAGCGCAGGAGGCTGCGCAACGCGCAGCGGAAATCATCCAGCGCTACGGTCACAATCAAATAGATACAGAGCATATTTTACTGGCGTTAATCGAACAACCTCAGGGCGTTGTCTCCCAAATCTTAGAGACGCTCAAGGTCGATACCAATGCCCTGATGGAACGCCTGGACTATATTTTACGTACCAGCCCCAAGGCGAATATCTTCGGTGGCGGAGCAGGGCAAATCTTCATCACCCCGCGCGTCAAACGGATTGTCGATCTTGCCAATGAAGAAGCCAATCGGTTGCGCGATGACTACATTTCCACCGAACACATCTTCTTGGCAATTTTAAGCGAGCGCAGCACGCCGGCAGCCCGTCTATTAGAAGGTGCGGGTGTCACGCGCGATCGGGTGTACGAAGCGATCCAACAACTGCGTGGCGGACAGCGGGTGACCGACCCGCAAGCTGAGACGCGCTATCGCACCCTGGAAAAATATTCACGTGACCTCACCCAAGCTGCCCGGGAAGGCAAACTTGACCCCGTGATCGGGCGGGACGTGGAAATTTTGCGCCTGATCCAAATCCTCTCTCGCCGCACGAAAAACAACCCGGTGCTCATTGGTGAAGCTGGGGTGGGTAAGACCGCCATTGTCGAAGGTTTAGCTCAAAAAATTGCCAATAACGATGTGCCCGAGATCTTGAGCGGCAAACGCGTGCTTGCCTTAGATTTGGGGAGCATGATCGCCGGTTCCCGCTTCCGAGGCGAGTTTGAAGAACGCCTTAAAGCTGTAATCGAAGAAACCCAACGCGCTCAAGGCGAGATCATTATGTTTATCGATGAGTTGCACACCGTGGTTGGTGCAGGAGCGGCGCAGGGAGCCATGGATGCCTCCAACATGCTCAAACCAGCCCTCGCGCGGGGAGAACTTCAGTGCATTGGAGCAACAACCCTCGATGAATATCATAAATACATCGAGAAAGATGCTGCTCTTGAACGCCGTTTCGCGCCGGTTTTTGTCGAAGAGCCAAGTGTTGAAGATACGATTCAAATGCTGCGCGGCCTGCGCGACCGCTACGAAGCCCATCACAAGGTGCACTTTTCAGACGAAGCTCTGGTTGCAGCGGCGCGGTTATCGGCGCGCTATGTCACTGACCGGCGTTTGCCCGATAAAGCCATCGATCTGATGGATGAAGCTGCGGCGAAATTGCGCGTTGCCCTCTATTCGTTGCCGCCCGATTTGAAGGCGCTCAAGAGCGAGATCGACCGCCTGGCAGCCGAAGAAGAACAAGCCGGCATCGAACGCGATTATGAACGCGCCGCCCAAAAGAAATCCGAACGTCTGCGTTTAGAGGCTGAGTTCAACGCCAAGCGCGATCAGTGGGAAGCCGAGCACCAACTGGATGAGGTCGTCGATGTTCAGGATATTGCTGAGGTAGTGGCGCAATGGACTGGGATTCCGGTGACGCAGATGATGGAAACCGAAGCTGAGAAGCTGCTGAACATGGAAGAACGCCTACACGAGCGCATCAAGGGGCAAGATGAGGCGATCAAAGCCATTTCGGATGCCATTCGCCGCGCCCGCTCTGGCTTGAAAGACCCCCGTCGCCCGATCGGTTCGTTTATCTTCATTGGACCCTCGGGGGTTGGCAAAACCGAACTCGCCAAAGCCTTGGCAGAGTTTCTGTTCGACAATGAAGACGCTCTGGTGCGGATTGACATGAGCGAATATCGCGAGCAACACACCGTCTCTCGCCTGTTTGGTGCTCCGCCGGGCTACGTTGGCTACGAGGAAGGTGGGCAATTGACTGAAGCAGTGCGTCGCCGCCCCTATCGGGTGATTTTGTTTGACGAAATCGAGAAAGCCCACCCCGAGGTTTGGAATGCCCTCCTGCAAATTTTGGATGACGGGCGGTTGACCGACGGGCAAGGCAATGTGGTCGATTTCCGCAATACGGTCTTGATCATGACCAGCAACTTGGGCACCGAGTTTGTGCGCAAGTCGGGCAGCTTGGGCTTCTTGCAGCGCACCGATAGCACCGAAGAACGGCAAGCCCAAGAAAAGATCGAGAAAGCCCTCAAAAGCACCTTTCGGCCTGAGTTCCTCAATCGCATCGACGAGATCATCACCTTCTCGCCGCTCTCGTTGGAACAGATGCGTGAAATTGTCGATCTCCAAATGAAAGAAGTACAAGAACGTTTGAGCGAACATGGCATCACAGTTGAGTTGAGCGAAGCTGCCCGCAATTGGCTTGCCGACGTGGGTTATGATCCAACCTTCGGGGCAAGACCGCTCAAGCGCGCTATTCAAAAATATTTAGAAAGTCCGTTATCCTTGCGTCTTTTAGCCGGTGAGTTCAAAGAAGGCAATCACATCTTGGTCGATGTCGATGAAAACGCGAAGCAATTGGTCTTCTTACCGAAGGAACAAGCCAAGCTTACCCTTGAACAAGAAAGTTCTGTAGCGGTTTAGTTCTGCTGATCGAGCGTGCAAGCCCTGTCCCGAAGTGATCGGCCAGACGCAGCTCTTCACTTCGGGACGCTTAATGTCATGCCTCCAAGCTTATCTCTTGGAGGCATAATTTTATGGAAAATCATCGCTCTGAAAGTGACATTTGCCACTATGAGAGAAACGAACTTCTCAGGTAAATTTGGTGTAATTACGGTAGATAGGTAGGCATAGTTGGTAGCGATGAACGACGATATTTTTGCTCGCTCACCCTTTTTTGCCAATTTGTCCACGCGGCAGCTTGCTCTGCTCAAGCCGCTCTTTATGCCTTGCCGCTGTAAAGAAGGAGATTTGCTCTTTGAGCAAGGCGACCTTGCCGACGTGCTTTATTTAGTGGTGCGTGGCGAAGTGGTGGTGCGTTACAAGCCCGAAGATGGGCCTGAGATCATCGTGGCGCGCGTGAAACCCGGCGGAATCGTAGGTTGGTCGGCAGCCTTGGGCAGTCGTCACTATACCTCTGGGGCAATTTGTAGTGCCGATTCCGAATTGCTCTGTGTGCGCGGCGCCGACTTGCGCCGCTTGTGCAGCCAATACCCTGATACTGGGATTGTTGTTCTGGAGCGGCTGGCAGATGTGATTGCTGAACGCTTGCACAGCACGCGCCATGAGGTGGTCACGCTGTTGCGCCAAGGTTTGATTACCAGCGTCTGTGAGCCATAGAAGGAGGGAAGAGATGACAGAAGTATCGGTAGAGCAGCAACTAAGGGACTTAATCGAACGATTGAGCGCTTATATCGAGCAATATCATGGCGGATCAGTCGAATTTCTCTCTTTTGACGGAAAAGTTCTCAAAGTGCGCTTAGGCGGAGCGTGCTTAGGCTGTCCCCTTCTGCCGACTACCTTACATGGTTGGGTGGAAGGTACAGTCAAACAATTTTTCCCCCAAATCGAAAAGGTCGAGTCCGAATCCGAGGCGAGTTAATCGACCTCAATTACCCCATGGGGTGTGACCTCGCCAATCAGCCAATACGGTTGGCGGAGGTTTTGTGCTGCCTGTTCAAAGATTTGCCATTGCGCGGGGTCAACAGCGAGAAGCAAGCCACCGCTGGTCTGGGGATCGAAGAGCAACATCTGCTCCACTTCCGAGAGCTTGGGGTCAAAGCGCACATGTTCTTGGAAGTAGAGACGATTGTCAAAAGCACCGCCGGGGAAGATAAACTGAGCAGCATACGCTTTGGCTCCTCTGATAAATGGGAGGGCGTCGAAGTGAAGGCGTAAACCGACATCGGAGAGAGAAGCAATCTCCCAAGCATGACCGAGCAAACTGTAACCAGTGATGTCGGTGGCGGTGGTCACACCGATCTGTTGAGCAATTTCGGCTGCCTGCCGATTGAGCACCTTCATCCATGCCACAGCTTCGCTAACATCCTCTTCTTTTGCCAAACCGCGCTTAAGGGCAGTGGTGGTTGTGCCAAAGCCCAGCGGCTTAGTCAGGGTAAGCAGATCGCCGGGTTTGGCACCACCTTTGCGGAAGAAGCGTTTGGGGTTAACAAACCCCACTGCAACCAAACCGTATTTGGGTTCCTGATCCTGAATCGTGTGCCCACCGGCTATGACCACACCGGCTTCGCGCGCTTTTTCTGCGCCGCCACGCAGGATTTCGGCGAGGACTTCTGTTGGCAAATTGGGCGGCAAGGCAGCGATGTTCAATGCCAGAAACGGTTTGCCGCCCATGGCATAAATATCCGAGAGAGAATTGGCTGCAGCAATTGCCCCGTAATCATAGGGATCATCGACAACGGGGGTGAAAAAATCGGTGGTGATTACAATGGCTTTTTCCTCATCGATTTGCCAAACGGCAGCATCGTCTGGCTCGTCTAAGCCAACCAGCAAATTGGGGTACTCTGATGCCTGAAAAATGCCTTGGATCGGGCGCAGCACCTGCGCCAGCGCTTCCGCGCTGAGCTTAGATGCTCAACCCGCGCAACTGGAAAGGCTAGTCAGGCGAATTTGCTTGCCAGAAGGATATTGCTCGTTCATTGCGGTTCTCGTCGGTATCGACTTGTCAATGCCATCGTTTTTATCAAGCTACTTCCTCGCTTGCGAAGGGACAACTCGCCGAGTTGTCCCTTCGCCACGATCATGATTAAGGTGTTGCGGTCGGTGTGGGCAAGATCGTTGGGGATAGGGTTGTAGTCGGCACCGAAGTGGGCCCCATGGAGGGCAACGGCAGTAGATAGGGCATATTGTTTGGCACCAGCATCACCTGAATATTTGGGGCTAATTTGGTGATGTATTGATAGGTGAGTAAATCTGGGTTTTCTTGCAGCGCTTGAGCAATCAGGCGCAAGGCTTCGGCTTCGGCTTTGGCTTGAATGATGCGGGCATCGGCTTCACCTTGAGCGCGAATGCGGGCTGACTCAGCTTGACCGCGGGCAGTTTCAATGGCTTGTTGTGCCTCTTGCTTCCGCTGCTCGACCACAAAACGAGCTTGCTGCGCTTGTTGTTCCGCAATTTGCTTTTGCTCAATTGACTTGGCGTATTCTTCAGTAAAGGTGATATTTCTCAAGACAAAATCAACCAAAATAATGCCGTTTTCGGCAAGTTTCTGGCGCATCTTATCCGTGATCTCTTGGGTGATTTCAGTGCGGCGGGTGCTATACACTTCTTCGACCCGATATTTGGCAACTGCATCGCGCATGATGCCGCGGGCTAAAGGGCGGATGAGTTCATCTGGGTAGCGCCGTTGCCAGTTGATATGCAGTTGGATAATTTGATCTGGGTCGGGCTGATAAATCACCGAAGCATCTAAAAGCACTTCTTGCCCATCGGCCGTGCGCGCGGCGACCGAATCGTCTCCTTTAACTTCGCCTTCCAAAGGGGCGATGGACATCGTGTAGGTCTCCCGAGCGATCGAATAGACCACCACACTTTCAAAATAGGGGATAACCCAACGCAAGCCAGGCTGCAGCGCTTGTTCGCGGTAACCTTTGGGCTGCAATGCAGAGAGGACGATGCCTCGTTCCTCCGGCTTAATAAAAACCAAGCCTGCGCTGATCGAGGTCAATAAAATCGCGGCAATCACAGTGATGATAATCGCCGTTGCAAACGTGGAGACCCTTTTGCCCCGCGAGGCGCGCACAAGTGCAACAGCGATTAAGCCAATCACTGCTAGCCACAATAAGCCCACAATGCCTTGTAAAACGACAGCAACATTCATGATCGAATTACCTCCAAATCTATTAGATAACAGGTTTATTCTGACTTATGCTTTTGGATGCCGATAGCTCTCAAAACGGGCAGGACAAACAAAAAGCCAGTGTGTTCCTCTTCGATGTTGCCGAGCACCTCTTGAGCAGCGGCGATCATTTTATCGACCATTTCCTCGCTTTCAACAACGGAAAAGAGCGTGCGGTGATGAATCTCACGCAGCTCCTCCAAAGATTCTAGCGAGATCAGCAGGGGAAGATTGTCCAAGAGGCCGGCGCGTTTCAATTTGCCATGCCCGGTGCTTTCAAGGATGGTTGTCCCAGTAACCCCAAGCTTCTCCCATAGCTCAAGGACTTCAGGGACATGTTCAAGCTGGTTAATGATTAAGATAACCAAGTAGTACATTAGTTATTCACTTTCTGCAAGCTTTTCTCGGATTACGGACTCCCGTTGAATTAGAGAACGCAATAACGGCGGCGTTAGTAAAGTCGTTGCAATGACCACTCCGACGATAGCAGAAAAGGAGGCAGTGGTCAAGTAACCTTCGGAGATGCCCACACTGGCAACAATTAACCCTACCTCACCGCGCGACATCATCCCCACACCCAATTGTAACGCTTCGAGCGGACTGTAGCCGCTCAGCAGTGCGCCGAGACCGCAGCCAATTACTTTTCCTAAGATTGCGATCAAGAAGAGACCAAGGAACAACCCAAAGTTCCCACCGAATAAGGTCTTAATATCTGCATTCAAGCCCACATCGACAAAAAATATGGGAACAAAAATGCCATAAGCAATGATCGAGATGCCATTTAGAATCCGTTCTCTATATGTCGTCCTCCCAAACCATAACCCAGCCAGAAACGCCCCTGTGATCGCCGCCATCTTTCCGAGAGTGTCCGCCAACCAACCAAAAAGTAAAACGGTGACAAATACAAAAGCGATCAGTCCCTGGCTAATCTCTAATGAAAAGATGGTTTTCGTCAGCGATGGCAGGATAAAATAGCCCACCACAGAGGAAATGACGAGAAACAATGTCATCCGCAAAATAACGGCAAAGACCATCCCCGCGTTTGAGGTCTCTCCTACAGAAGGAGTTACCAATGCGGTAAATGCAGAGAGACCTAAGACAACCAAAACATCATCAAAAACAGCAGCACCAAGCAGACCAAAGCCAATCTTGGAACGGAGACGATTCAATTCCATCAGGGTCTGCGCCGAAATGCTGACACTGGTTGCCGCTAGGGTTAAACCCAGAAAAAGGGCGTTCTTTGGGGCAAGGGCGAAGAGAGCACCTCCTATCGCGCCCAAGCCGAGCGGGAAAACCACACCCAACACACCCGCTAGGATCGCAACCTTGCTGGATTTGATCAATTCTGAGATGTGCAGTTCAAGCCCGGCTAAAAACATCAATAACATGACTCCGAGTTCGGCAAGCTCTTGGATAACTTCATGTAGATGCTGATCGGTAAAAATAGACAAATGAAGAAAATCAAGGATAGAGGGACCGAGGACAATGCCAACAAGCAACTCACCCAACACCGCGGCTTGACCCAATCGAAAACTCAAATAGCCGCCCAGCTTTGCAAGAGAGATCATGATGGCAAGGGCAAGGGTAAGTTGCAGAAAGGGGGTCATGTTTAGGGGACTCTATTGTTCTAGGAGGATCGTCACCGGACCATCATTTTCGATGTGGACGAGCATGTGCGCTCCGAATTGCCCACATTGGGTTGGAACGCCCAGACTCTGGAGGTGTTGGGCAAAGCAATCAACGAGAGGTTTCGCTCGCTCAGGCAAAGCAGCATCAGTGAAGGAAGGGCGGCGTCCTTTGCGGGTATCGGCATATAAGGTAAATTGGGAAACAACCAACGCTTCTCCACCGATGTCCAAAAGGGAGCGATTCATTTTCCCTTCTGGGTCTTCAAAAATGCGCAAATAGGCTGTCTTCTCGGCGAGAAGGCGCGCTTTTTCCTCATTGTCCTGTAAGCCTACCCCTACAAGGATCACCAATCCCTGCCCAATTTGAGCAATGGGTTGTCCCTCCACAGAGACACTACCATTGCGCACCCGTTGAAGAACTAGACGCATGGAAAACGATTCTTTCCGCTGAGTTTAGGGCAAGCCAACCGCTTGGCGCACTTCGATCATGGTCTGCTTGGCGATCTTGGATGCGCGTTCCTTGCCATCTCTTAATACGTCCCAGACATAGTTGGGGTCGCGGGCATATTCGGCGCGTTTTTGACGGAATGGTTCTAGGTGTTGATTCAGATTGGCAGCCATACGTTGCTTGCATTCCACGCAGCCAATCCCAGCGCGGCGACACTCGACATCGATCTCAGCCACCATATCGGCAGGCGAGAAGACTTTATGAAAAGTGAAGACATTACACACTTCAGGACGACCCGGATCGGATCGCCGTTGGCGCTGGGGATCGGTGACCATTTGCATCACACGTTGCGTTGTTTCTTCGGGGGTAGCCGCCAACTCGATGTGATTGTTTAAGCTCTTGCTCATCTTCTGCACGCCGTCAATGCCGATCACTTTGGGAAGCTCGGTGCTCTTCATCTCAGGCTCGATCAAGACATTGGTTTGATAGCGGTAGTTGAACGAACGAACCACCTCACGAGCGAACTCCAAATGGGGTGCCTGATCAATGCCCACTGGGACAATGTTGGCTTTATAAAGGGTGATATCCGCCGTCATCAAAACCGGGTAACCAACCAAACCATAATTGACGTTGTGAGGTTGCTGGCGAGCTTTTTCTTTGAAGGTGGGCAAGTCGGTCAACTTTCCCAATGGCGTCACCATCGAGAGGATGGTGTGAAGCTCGGTCACCTCTGGGACATGGGACTGAATAAAGATGATGGTCTCTTCAGGTCGAATCCCAGCAGCGAGGAAATCCAATGCCATTTCATAGCTGTTCTGGCGAAGATTCTCTGTCGTCTCTAAGGTCGTGAGGGCGTGTAAGTCAACAATGCAGTAGATACATTCGTAATCATCCTGCAGAGCCACGTAATTTTTAATTGCCCCTAAGTAATTGCCGAGATGTTGTCGCCCGGTGGGGCGGGCGCCGGAGAAAACGCGGCCTTTCTTTTCCGTCATTTAGCCTCCTTTACGAACTGCGCGAATCAACTGCACTAACTCCCCCGGATTGACGTGACGGCCGGTCTGAAGTTTCGAGTATATCAGCTTACCGTTCACAGAAACCTCAAAACGGCCACCATCCGAGGGGATGAGCGCAATCGTTTCAATATCGGGTTCAAACTCACGTAAGATTTCTGCCATTGCACCAATGGCCCGATCGGTGTAGTGTCAGACTGCACAGTACTCAATTTGAACATTCATCATAATTCAACCTCCTCAAAGTTATCTCTCAATCTTTTACAGGTTGCTCACCACTTCTGCAAAGAGTCTGCAGGAGACCGATTTGCAAGGTGGAGATCACTAGGATGTTAATCAAAAACCCGCCGGTGATCCGACGGGGTTGTGAGCCAGCCTCACGGGTGGGGCATTGCCGAGCAAAAGGTTGACCTCAGCCTGCCCGTGTCGAGATAACGGTGACACCGCCGGCGACAGCTACTTGGTTTTCCATCCCGTTCACTGCGCAACTCTGAGACCCATTCTCCGCAACTGTCTGGACGATCTTCTCAGCCCTGATCGCTCTCTGTGCCAGCAACGCTGCGGATACTTTTTCTCTTCCCGGTCTTTTGCTGCGTGATTTTTTATTCGATATAAGTATACCACGAGAACCTAAATCGTTCGGGCAAGTTTTCTGATTCTGATCACCAAGTGGAAGAGGGTGAAGGCTATCTCCCCTCGCCCACAGGGCGAGGGGTTGGGGGTGAGGGCTGCTCCCCTCGCCTTGTGGGAGAGGGGGCGGGGGTGAAGGCTATCTCCCCTCGCCCTGCGGGAGAGGGGGCGGGGGTGAGGGTGAGGAGGCAGACGTCTGCGCTTCCAGCTAATCATGACATCCTCAATTCCGACTATGGCTGAGGGGTGAAAGACAATGAGGTAGAATTAGCCCTATGGAGATTGAAAATTGGCAACCTTAACCCTTCTTCTCGGCGGGGCGCGCAGCGGCAAATCTCGGTTTGCACAAGAACTTGCCCGTGCTCAAAGCGATAAAGTGGTTTATATCGCCACTTCCCAACCCCTAGACGCAGAAATGAAACAACGAGTGGAAAAACACCGCAACGAACGCCCGGCGCAATGGATAACCTTAGAACTTCCGCACAGCGTGGCACAAGGCTATCGAGAGAGCGGCTTGAAGCCAGCCGTAGTCCTGCTGGATTGCCTGACTCTCTTGGTCAGCAATGTGCTCTTAGCTGTCTGCCCAACCGAAGACATTGATGCCGATATTGCCCTATCAGCGGTTAACTCCGAATTGGAAGCCTTGCTCGAAGTGATCTCCAACGACACTGCCCATTGGATTATTGTCTCCAACGAGGTGGGTCTGGGGTTAGTGCCGCCCTACCCGCTCGGTCGCGTTTACCGCGATGCGCTCGGAATCGCCAATCAACGCTTGGCAGCAGTGGCTGACGAGGTGTACTTGCTGGTAGCAGGCATCCCTTTGCCCTTGCATCCCTACCGATATCAACTCAAAGGAAAACCAGACGGCATAGGTGGTTGAGAATCCGCGGATTTGCAGAGGGAGCGCAAGAGATGTGGAATTACCTAAAACGGGCAATTCCCCCAGAAACCATCCAGGGATTAAGCTGCTTCAGCGAAGATGTAGCGCGCCACTGCGTAACCCAAGGTGGTCGATTGCCCCTCAATCTGTAAGGTGATGGTTTCGTTGAAAGGTAAAATCTCAACAATCAGTGCCGTTTTACCCGGCATGACCTGATGCTCCTCCAAAAAAGCCAGCAGCTCTGGGTTTTGCTCAGCTAGCTCATGCACCCGGCGGATGATCACCCTATCTCCAGTCATAAAGCTGAGCAGCGGTTGCCAATTGGCGACGACATGTTCAAAACCCGGCAAGGGATTGCCGTGTGGACAGAGCTGCGGGTTTTCAAGGTTGTTCTGCAGGGCTGCTTCCAGTTCTGCTGAGACGGTGTGTTCGATGGAGTGAGCTTGGGAGTGAGTTTTTGACCAATCCAACATGCGCAACAGCAGCCATTCGCTGAGCATGTGGCGACGCATCACCGACTGCGCTGCTCGCCGCCCCTGTTCGGTTAAGTACGGTCCACTTTTGTCGTCCACTGCGATCAAACCATCGCGTGTCATGCGCTTTAGCGTGTTGGTGACCGTCGGAGGAGTCACACCTAGAATTTCTGCCAGGCGGGCGCCAACCACTGGCTCTCCATCCCGCTCTAATACCCACAGGATGCTCAGGTAGTCCTCAACGGTTGGGGTGAGTTTGCTTTCCACTTCTTCCTTACAGTTTGGTTACATTCGTCAGAGTTGACAAGAATCTACTTTTATTCTATCATAAGGTTGAATATTAGAAGATACTAATTTTTATTATTAGCATAGGCAAAATCAATGATGGCTCATCATCCACCGAGAAGATGGTTTTTCAAGAGCAATCCGCCGCACAAAGAGCCGGCCTCTAACCCGCTCTTACCCCTCAGCGAATTGTCAAGCGGAGAAATAGCCACCTTTGTTGAGTTGCGCGGCGGCCGGGGGGTGAAAGGCAGGTTAACCTCTTTAGGTTTTACGCCCGGTGTTCCGATCCTGATGGTACAAAACTACGGCTGGGGACCGCTGATTGTCGAGGTGCGCGCTACGCGGGTTGCCCTGGGGCGACATGAGGCAGAACGCATCTTCGTCCAAAGGAGCCAAGCATGAGCGATGGACATGCGGTCAACGTTGCACTCTTGAAGGAAGAGCAAAAAATCCAGCGCGATCTCCCTCTAATCGCCCTTGCTGGTCAACCTAATATGGGGAAATCGACCCTGTTTAACCTGCTCACTGGCTTGAATCAACACGTGGGTAACTGGCCAGGAAAAACTATCGAACGGCGCGAAGGAATCTTCCGCGATAATGGGTATTCCTTACGCTTGATCGATCTGCCTGGCACGTATAGCCTGACAGCAAACTCCCCCGAAGAGCTGATCGCCCGTGAATTTATCCTGCGCGAACAACCTGATCTGGTGATCGCCGTCGTCAGCGCAGCCAATCTTGAACGCAGCCTCTATTTGGTAGCGGAATTGATCAGCTTGCCCACCCCATTGGTTGTGGCGCTGAATATGATGGATGTCGCCGAATTGGAGGGCTATCGCATTGACGTTGAGGTTCTCCAAGCTGCGCTGGGTGTACCGGTTGTGCCGCTGGTGGCAACCCGCGCCCAAGGGGTGCGCGAGCTCCTCCGGATTGTGGAACAGGTGCTGAACAAGGAACGAGTGCTGATGCCGCGCTTGCCTGAAATTCGCGCCGACCACCAGCAGGCTTTGAGAGAAATCCAAAACCTAATTCACGGATATGTTCCCTCGCCATATCCTCTCGAATGGGCTGCCTTGAAACTATTGGAAGGTGATGCTGAACTCACCCGTCTGCTGCAAGAGTCGCTACCACCTGAACGTTGGGAAACCGTGCACAAAATCCTGCGCGCCCACGACGATGCCTTAATGGCTGTCGCTTCGGGTCGCTATGAGTGGATCAATCGCATCATGCGCGCGGCGGTCGCTCGACCTCCAATGGGACAGATCAGTCTGACCGAACGGATTGATCGTTTTGCCGCCCATCCCATTCTCGGCTTGATCATCCTCGCTTTGGTCTTGGGGGCGGTGTTTTGGGTTACCTTTACTCTGGGTTCGCCGCTGCAAGAATGGTTGGAGTTGCAAGTCGTTGAACGCTTTGCTGTCTTTGCGGCTGCCTCCTTAGCCAATGCACCCGCTTGGTTGCAGAGTTTGGTGGTGGATGGGATCATCGGTGGCGTGGGGTCCGTAATTACCTTTCTCCCCATTTTGGCGATTTTCTTCGCTGCCTTTGGGTTGCTGGAAGACATCGGTTATATGGCGCGCGCAGCCTATGTGATGGATAACTTCATGCACTTAATGGGCTTGCATGGCAAGTCCTTCTTGCCGCTTTTCTTGGGCTTCGGCTGCAACGTGCCAGCGGTGATGGGGACGCGGGTGATCGACTCGTGGTCAGCACGCTTAGTGACCATTTTGATCGCACCCTTTGTCCCTTGCACAGCGCGCATGGCGGTAGTTGCCTTTTTGGCTGGCGCTTTCTTTGGAAAGTACGCCACGTTGGTCTCATGGGGCTTGGCCTTGCTGGCTTTGACGATGCTGGTGGTCAGCGGTGTGTTGCTTAACGCTTTGCTTTTCCGAGGCAAACGCTCAGCCTTTATTATGGAGATGCCCCTCTATCACATCCCCAATGGACGCACGATCGCCTTATTGGTTTGGCAGCGCACGCTAGCGTTTGTCAAAAAAGCCGGCACGGTCATTTTAGGTTTTTCAGTGTTGGTTTGGATTCTCTCTGTCTTACCTGGCGGAGGGTTGGAAAGCAGTTTTTTGGCAAGGTTCGGCAAGCTGGTTGAACCCGTTGGGCGCTGGATGGGCTTCGATTGGCGTCTGACCGTCGCCTTGCTGACCAGCTTCCTTGCCAAAGAGAATGCCATTGCCACCCTCGGGGTGGTCTTCGGCAGCGGTGAGGAGGGGGGACTTTCGCAGGTTTTAGTGGCAACCTATTCCCCAGCCGTTGCTCTTGCCTTCCTGACGGCGACCATGCTTTTCATCCCCTGTGCTGCCACGCTGGCAGTGATCAAGCAGGAAGCTGGCTCGTGGCGTTGGGCTTTGGTAAACGTCGCCTTGATGCTTGCCCTCTCGGTGAGTGGGAGCAGCCTGGTCTATTGGCTGGCGAGAGGCTTTGGGTGGTAAGATGCTAGAGCGATTGCTAGCCGAATTGGATCGGGGACAAACCCTAAGTGTGAAGAAGTTGGCAATGCAGTTGGAGACAACGCCGGCGATGGTGGAGGCAATGCTGGAGCACCTGGAGCGTCTGGGTCAGGTCGAAACGGTTGAGTTTTGCCAAGAGACCTGTGCTGAATGCCCACTCGGCTCTAACTGTGCAATGGAAAAGCGCCAACGACTGTGGCAACTTAGGCTCAACCGCTAGGCGACCCTCTCGCAATCTGTTTAGGGCGCCTTCACCCACTCAACTGGGGCAACCGCCACTTCTCCAGAAGTGAGCGTTGCCGCCCAGGGCCAGCCAGCGGTGGTAATATACCATCGATCGGTGTTGGGGTGATGGACCCATTCTGGAGCGTGTGCTTCTAGGCGCGTGAGCAAGGTGGGGGAACGATTGATACCCTGATACACGCCGAAATCATACGGGTTATCGGCGTGAAACACCAGTGTCTCGTTGTAGCTGGCCGGATTTAACCAAATTTTGAACAGCAGCAAAATGCCGTGCCAGAAGAAAGAGTCGTTGTTGTAGGTCAGCGAGAGATAATAATGATTCTGATAGCGCACGACAAAGGGCGATTCCATCGAGGCAAACGGTGAGTTGCGCTCGCTCCCCCAACTGCTGCGCAAGGCAGTGCGGATGTATTGCCAATAGGTCAAGTCAAACGATTGATAGATGTCGATTTGGGAAAAATAAAGCCCACGCGCCGTGGTGTAGAGCAGCCACTGGTTCGGGGCAACTTGCAATACCATCCCATCGCGGAAAAACTTGTGGTACGGCGCCTTAAGGACAATTTGATGGTTTTCCCAATCAATCCCATTGCGGGAGGTCATCTGGTGTAACTTATGCGGTGACCAAAACATGTAATATTGATCTTCACTTTTGATCACATGCGGCGCCCAGGCTAATTCGCCGAAGTCGGCAACGGGGGCTTTTTCGGTCATACCTTCCGCAGGAGGAAATTCTTTGCTCATCCCCACCGCAAAGTACTTCTCTTCATTAAAGTCGCCATCGGTCAAAGAGGTAATGCCAATCAATCGCCAATTGCCTTTTCTGTCTTGATAGATGGTGTGATCGTTGATATAAGAGCCATACTGCTGCGGTTGAAATAACGTTTGCCACTCACCGCTGATTCGGGGAATATAGATGGGTGAAGGCTCAAACGTCGGGCGAACGGTCACCTCGCCGAGCAAGACGGGCGGAGTCTTATCTTTGGGAACGCGCCAAACCCGATAGATGCCTCCCAAGCCTCGATGGAAGAAAGAACCGAACTTTGTTTGACCGATTTCCTTCCAACCTTGTGTATCCTTGATTTCGATGCGGTAGGTCTCTTTTTCGGGGTCAGCAATCCAGCCCAAGTGTACCCAACCCGACCCGCTGACTGTTTGCACGCCAACGCTCATCTGCAAGCCGCCCACTGCCCCGCGATCGATAGAACCATAAAAATCGGTTTCAAGGGGTGACTCCACATACACCCTTACACCGATTTCAAGGATTATGGGGATAAGGAGCAGGATAACCAACAGGAGCGTAATTCGTCTCAAGATCCGTTTCATTTTCTTCCTCTGCCTGCAAAACCCATCGTGGTTTCCCGATCAGATTCTTTTGCGTTGGGGCTATTTCCGCATTACCTATCTAAGGATTCATTTTACCTTGTCCGCCTTATGCTTACAAGTGAGGGTGAGCGCCTGGTTGGGTATCATCGTTTAGATTTATCACGTTTGAAGAGAACACAGACAAACCACTCTTACCCCGTGTCCATTCGCTGATCCCCAGTTGCAGGCAGGGACGCCAGCGCTCGCGGAAGCTTTCGCAGGGCAATGAATGATTGTCTTCGAACACCGTGACTCGGATAAGATTTTAACTGACCGCTAATTGCTGACAGCCGACCGCCCTATTCCTCCCCTGCCAGCAAGCGCACCTTCTCCCAAGGTTTGAGGTTGCTCTCTTCAGCGAGGATTGCCCGTAGTTCAAAAATTTGGTCGCGCAAAACGGCAGCCTTCTCAAACTCCAAGTTTTTAGCTGCCTCTTTCATTTCCTTTTCTAATTCTTGAATCACCTTGCGCAGTTCGCTGTGTTCTAGGCTGCGAACTGCGCGCACAGCGTAGGTCGGTTTAGCTTCGGCAACGCTGTGCACGCCCACTCGGTCGGTCAAATCGCGCACCGCTTTGACGATGCTGACTGGGATAATGCCATGTTCTTGATTGTACGCCATTTGTTTAGCGCGGCGACGATTGGTTTCCTCAATGGCGCGGCGCATCGAGTCGGTGATCTTATCAGCGTACATGATCACTTTGCCTTCGACATGGCGGGCAGCGCGCCCGATGGTCTGAATGAGCGCCGTCTCGGAGCGTAAAAAGCCCTCTTTATCCGCGTCCAAAATGGCTACAAGCGAAACTTCGGGCAAGTCTAAACCTTCACGCAACAGGTTGATGCCTACAACCACGTCAAAGACGCCCAAACGCAGGTCGCGCAAAATGCCCACTCGTTCCAACGTGTCGATCTCCGAATGCAGGTAGTGAACTTTGATGCCCAACTCCATCAAGTAATCGGAGAGCTTCTCCGCCATGCGTTTAGTTAGGGTGGTGACTAAAACGCGCTGTCCCTTTTCGACCCGTTTGCGAATTTCACCCACCAAATCGTCCACCTGCCCGGCAATCGGGCGTACTTCGACATCAGGGTCAACCAAGCCCGTAGGACGGATAATCTGTTCCACCACTTGGTCAGCGCGTTGCAATTCGTAGGGCCCTGGTGTAGCCGAAGTGTAAATGGTAAAGCCCATGCGTTGTTCGAATTCCTCGAAGGTCAAGGGGCGGTTATCCAGCGCTGAAGGCAGGCGGAAGCCATATTCAACTAGTGTAGTCTTGCGCGAGCGGTCGCCGTGATACATACCGCGAATCTGCGGGATGGTCATGTGCGATTCGTCGATGATTAACAAATAATCGCTAGGGATATAGTCCATCAGGGTCCACGGGGGAGAGCCAGCGGGGCGCTGGTCGAGATGGCGAGAATAATTTTCAATCCCCGAGCAATAACCTACTTCGCGTAACATTTCGAGGTCATAGAGGGTGCGCTGCTCTAAGCGTTGGGCTTCGAGCAGGCGTTCTTGGCGTTTTAATTCTGCCAAGCGCTCTTCCAGCTCGGTTTCAATATCGCGCAGAGCTTGTTCGAGCTTGTCCTTGTCGGTGATGAAATGTTTGGCGGGGTAGATGGCGACACTGGGAAGCGAGCGGCGAATTTCGCCAGTGAGGGGATCAAACTCGGTAATGCGCTCTACTTCATCACCAAAAAAGGTGATGCGATAACCGTGTTTCTCTTGGTAGGCAGGGATGATTTCGAGCGTGTCGCCGCGCAGGCGAAAAGTGCCGGGGCGCAATTCGAGGTCATTGCGCTCATATTGCCCCTCGACCAACATGCGCAGCAGGGCATTGCGGCGAAAAATATGCCCGCTCTCGAGGTTGATCACCACCCGTCCATACGCTTCAGGGCTGCCGATGCCATAGATGCAAGAAACCGAAGCGACAATGATCACATCGCGCCGCGTCATCAGGGCGGTGGTTGCCGCTAGCCGTAAGCGTTCGATTTCCTCATTGATGTCAGCATCCTTTTCGATGTAAAGATCATGCTTGGGGACATAGGCTTCGGGCTGATAGTAGTCGTAATAGGAGACAAAATACTCAACGGCGTTTTCGGGAAAGAATTCCTTGAACTCGGCATAGAGTTGGGCTGCCAGGGTCTTGTTATGCGCCATCACTAGTGCCGGCTTGTTCAGGCGTTCGATGACGGTTGCAATTGTGTAAGTCTTGCCCGTGCCAGTGGCACCCAGCAAGACCTGGTGGCGATACCCGCGCTGCACCCCTTCGACCAATTTTTCTATTGCTTCGGGCTGGTCTCCGGTTGGACGAAAAGGAGCATGGAGCTTAAAGTCCATAAAAGCGCAGCTTATGGGACGGGCAAAGGCGGAAAGGCACCGTCGGGGGCGTACCAATCGGCGGGATCGATTCCCGAAGTCACTTCTCCAGCCTGAACGGCAACGGGAATGAGGGAGTGATCGGTGCATTCAGCGCTCAAGCCACAGGGCACCATTTGGGTATAACCACCAGTAAGAAGCCCATCTTGGGTATAGGCAATCACATAGTATTCACCAGGCGGTAGGTTATCGATTTGATAGCTGGTTTGGTTTTCCGCTGTGTCCACAAAGAACGTTTCTTGGGTGGCAACGTTAATGGCAACCACTCTCAAAGGCGGGATGAACTCGCTTGGATAGGAGAGGCTGCCGCGAATGCTGCCAAACTGCGGCGCAGAAGGAGTTGTTGGTTGAGCAGCCTCTAAGGTCTGGCGCATACTTTCCACGAGCGCGGCTTGAGTGGCAGCAAGATCCGTTGTGGGTGTCGGGGTCGCCGAACGGAGGAGAGATGTCAGAAAATTACACCCTAACAGGAACAAAGCCAGAATGAAGAGGAGTTGAAGGAATTTCTTCTTCATTGTTCAAATCTCAAACTTGTTTTTTTAGAAGTTTGGCGTGGAACGACAAGGATGAGTTACTCCTCAAATATGTATTTTACCTACACAGCCAAATGGGGCTGCACGACCTTTAGCAACCGATCTTTTGGCTGGTAACCGCTCAAACGTTCTAGTACGTTACCACCTTGAAAGAGCATCAAAGTTGGGACGCCCATCACGTTATACTGTATGGCAAGTTCTGGATTTTGATCGACATCCACTTTGACAATGCGCACCTTGCCCGCCCACTGGTCTGCCAATTCCTTTAGGATGGGTTCGAGCATCTTACAGGGTGCGCACCATACGGCGGTGAAATCCACCAAGACAGGGGTAACAGACGCCAGAACTTGACTTTGGAAGGAGTCGTTGTTGACGTGGTCTAATTCCGCCATGGCTCACCTGCTGGGGCTATAGACTTCGCGTTTGAGTTCGGCAACATAAGGGAGGGTGCGGAAGCGGTCGGCGTAGTCCAAACCGTAGCCGACCACCCAGACGTCCGGGATCATAAAGCCGAGGTAATCGACATTGACATCAATTCCATTGCGTTGCTTGCGCACCAAGACACAGGTGCGCAATGAGGCTGGTTTTCGATTGTTAATAAGATGGGTGAGATAGTTTAAGGTATGACCCGAATCGACGATATCTTCAACGATTAAGACATGCTGCCCTTCGAGGGGTTCGCGTACATCCATTAGAATTCGCACTGCCCCCGAGACGGTAGTCTTGCCATAGCTGGAAAGCGCCATGAAATCCACAGCGTGAGGGATGGTCAGATGGCGGGTTAGATCGGCAAGGAAGATAAATGCCCCCTTGAGGATGCCGATAATATATAATCGATCCACACCGGCATAATCTTGGTTAATTTGTTGAGCAAGCTCGGCCACGCGTTGCTCGATTTGCTCTTGGGTGACGAGAATCCGTTCAATTTCAGGTGGGGTTGGATACACCATTACACTCCTAATCCAAAATGTCCTTCGCGCAAGGCGAAGGGGATTATAACAAAGAAATGGGGTATAATTTACGCAGTTTTGGGTTCTGGACTCCATGAAGAGCGGACGGTTGACCGTCCAAACAGGCGTGCAACTCGCCACCCAGGAGTCGGCCGTTACGCTTGATGCCGGAGTCGGAAACCTTGCCCAGAAAGTCTGCCTATTTCCGCCCTGAAAATCGGGTCGCTCAAGCCCAAAAAATGCTGCGCAGAGTAGAGAAAATTCACACTCTGCGTCAACTTCCCTTTTCTCCCTCGCAAGCAGCCTTGTTGTTGTTGGATTTGCAAGGGGTTTTTCTTCATCCCTCTTCTCACGCTTACTTACCCGCCGCTGAAGCCATTCTCTCTATTTTGGTTGAAGTTGCCCAAGCATTCGAGCGCATCCATCAACCTATTTTCCTCACCCAACATCTGAACACCCTCGCCGATGCCCGATTGATGAGCCACTGGTGGCGGGAACTGATTACCCCCGCTCATCCTCTGGCTGATATTCATCCCGCTTTCTCGCCTTTTGCTCGGCATCTTATCCGCAAAGCCCAATACGACGCTTTTTATCAGACACCCCTTGAAGATTTATTGTTTCAACAGGGGATCTCCCAGGTTGTGATTGGCGGGGTGATGACTCATTTATGTTGCGAAACAACGGCGCGCAGCGCTTTTCAACGCGGCTTTGCTGTGTTTTTCCTCGTCGATGGGACGGCAACCTATAACCAGTTCTATCACCAAGCGACCTTGCTCAACCTGACGCAGGGGTTCGCCACGCCGCTCTTTTGCCATCAAGTGATTGGAGCTTGCCCCCGCTCGCGGAGGTTGGGGAAACGTGACGCACTGCACCGTGGCAATCATCGGCGCCGGCCCGAGCGGAATCGCTGCTGGGGTGCAATTGACCCGTTACGGCATATCGACCCTCCTGTTGGAAGCGGAAGCAGTGGGCGGCCTTTTGCGCAATGCAAATTGGGTCGAGAATTACCCTGCTTTTCCCAATGGCATCAAGGGCATTGATCTTGCTCAACGAATGGAAGAGCAATTGCGCACCATCGGCGTCGAACTTTTGCCCTTGAGGGTTCAAAAAGTTGAGTGGGATGGCAAACAATTCCATCTATTAACCGCAAGTCAAACGATTCACTGCGATTATTTGATTCTCGCTTCTGGAACCCGACCGCGCCTTCTCCCCGATCGGCAAGCAGATAAAGCTGCTCAACAACGCATCTTCTATCAAGTGGTCGATCTTCATCAGCCCCGCCAAGCCAAGATCGCCATCATCGGCGCCGGGGATGCTGCCTTTGATTACGCTTTGAACCTTGCGGCCGATAACCATGTGGAAATCCTCAACCGCACAGAGGTGCGGCGCTGTCTGCCTCTGCTCTGGGAACGGGCGATGCGGGTGCCGACAATTCGCTACACGCCAAACACTGAACTGCTCTGGGCTGAACCCGAGCGGAATAAGGGCTTGCGGCTAACCCTCTCCTGCTTGGGTGAGGTAGAGACGCGTTGGGTGGATTACCTACTGGTTGCCATCGGCCGCGATCCGAATTTGAGTTTCCTTGACCCCACTTTCGCCCAGCAGTTGGCTGCACTTGAAGTTGCTGGGAGATGTTACCGCATTGGGGATGTCAAAAACGGCATCTTCCGTCAGACGGCCATTGCGGTCGGCGACGGCCTAAAAGCTGCGATGCAAATTTATCATCTGGTTGTGGAGGTGTCTTGATGAGAGTGGTTGCCTATACCGGTCATGAAGAAATCGCTACGGTCTATATTGTGGAATTGAGCAAGGGCAGGATGGTGGAGTGCGTGGAGGCAACCCAACCGCCGCTCACCCGGGATGAAAAATGGGTGCTCTTGATCTCCACGCTGTATGGCTGTCCAATCGGTTGCCAAATGTGCGATGCTGGCGGGGATTATCAGGGTAAGCTGAGCGCTGACGAAATTTTGGCGCAGATCGATTTTTTGGTCACCTGCCGCTTTGGCAGCCGACGGGTGCCAAGCCGTCAGTTCAAGATTCAACTGGCACGCATGGGTGAACCGGCGCTCAACATAGCCGTGTTAGATGTCTTAGAGGCCTTGCCCTCTCGGTATGATGCGCCGGGCTTAATGCCTTCGCTATCTACAATTGCTCCTGCGGGTTGCGAGGCGTTCTTTGAACGCTTGTTGGAGATCAAACAATATCTCTATCCAAACGGCGCCTTTCAATTCCAGTTTTCAGTTCATTCCACCGATCCCGCACAGCGCGACCGCCTGATGCCGGCAAAAAAGTGGGATTTTGCCCAAATGGCAGCCTATGGTGAGCGATTTGTTCAACCCGGCGACCGCAAGGTAACCTTGAACTTTGCTCTAACCGCCGGGCTTTGCGTTGATGAGCGCGTCCTAGAACAATATTTTTCCCCCGAAAAGTTTCTGATCAAGATCACGCCGCTCAATCCAACCTATCGCGCGAATGAACATGGCTATCGTTCGGCTTTTGATCCCTGCGAGCATGCAGGTGTTCTGCCGATAATTGAAAGGCTCCGTTATGTGGGCTATGAGGTGATCCTCGCCATCGGAGAGTTGGAGGAGAATCGGATTGGCAGCAATTGCGGTCAATATCTCAGACGCCACCTGACCGCGAAACAAGCCTTGGGCGATGGGTATCACTATCCCTTGCTGCAAGGGAGCTAAGCAATCACGGTTCGTTAACCTCCCGCAGGCTCTAACCTGCGGGAGGTTCCGTTTATAATACAAACAAACATCCCCATCTTTCCCTTTGGGAGGCTTGCGATGAAAAAGTTGATCAACCACCCCGAAAACGTGGTGCGTGAAGAACTGGAAGGCATTGCCCTTGCTCATCCCGATCTGGTTAAAGTCCATTTCGATCCCAATTTTATCTACCGGGCGGATGCGCCGGTAAAAGGTAAAGTCGCCATCGTCTCCGGTGGCGGTTCGGGGCACGAACCGATGCACGGCGGTTTTGTCGGCAAAGGCATGTTAGATGCCGCTTGCCCGGGTGCCGTTTTCACCTCTCCCACCCCAGACCAGATGCTCGAAGCAGCCAAGATAGTGCACGGCGGGGCTGGAGTTTTATTCATCGTCAAGAATTACACCGGCGATGTGATGAACTTCGAAATGGCTGCCGACCTCGCCATGGCAGAGGGGATCGAGGTGCAGAGCGTGATCATCGATGACGATGTCGCTGTGGAGAATAGCCTCTACACTGCCGGGCGGCGCGGCGTGGGGACGACCGTCCTTGCCGAAAAGATCTGCGGCGGCGCAGCAGAAGCCGGCTATTCCCTTAGCCAACTGGCGGACTTATGTCGCAAGGTCAACGGTGGGGGGCGCAGTATGGGCATGGCATTGACCTCGTGCACTGTGCCGCATGTGGGCAAACCCACTTTTGATTTGCCCGAAGACCAGATGGAGATCGGCATCGGCATTCACGGCGAACCGGGGCGCACGCGCCTGCCGCTCAAGACCGCTGATGAAATTGTTGAGCTGCTCATGCAGCCCATTCTGAACGATTTACCTTTCAAGGCCGGCGATGAGGTCTTGCTCTTTGTCAACAGCATGGGCGGCACGCCGCTGATCGAGCTGTATATCGTCTATCGCAAAGCCCAGCAGATTGCCGAGCAGCATGGCTTGAAGGTGGTGCGCAATTTGATCGGGCCCTATATCACCAGCTTGGAGATGGCGGGATGCTCGATCACCCTGCTGAAGATGGATGACGAGCTGCTCCGCTTTTGGGATGCGCCGGTGAAGACTCCCGCCCTGCGCTGGGGCTAAACTGCGTTTGCAGAAGGGGAGTAGCGGTGAAATCTTATCGGTGGACGGTATTCATCTCCCTTGTTCTTTTCCTGCTGGGGATCGGTTCGGTTGCTGAAGCAAATACGATGGATGAGCAGCGCAAATTTGTCCCTTCTGCTACAGGCAGAGAACAAGCCTCACTGGTAGTAACATTTACGGTGGATGTGACCGCGGAACGCCACCCGATCAGCCCCTATATCTATGGCACCAATCGTCTAACCGCAGATCAAGGCTTGTATCCTGCGGCGCGGCTGGGCGGCAACCGCTGGACGGGCTACAACTGGGAAAACAACGCCTCCAATGCCGGCAGCGATTGGCATCACTCTTCTGATGACTTTTTGTGCTGGATTCTATCTTGTTCAGATTGGAACCAACCGGCGGCTGCCTTGAAGACTTTCGTTGACTATGTTGCTGAGCGAAAGGGACAATACGCTTTGCTCACTCTGCCGATGGCCGGTTATGTGGCGGCGGATAAAAACGGGACAGTTTCCACGGATCAGACAGCCCCTTCCAATCGGTGGAAAACGTTGGTTTACCGTAAAAATTCAGCCTTCAGCTATCCTCCCGACTTGAACGACCAAGCCGTCTATGTCGATGAACTGGTCGCTCACTTGGTGCAGACCTACGGAAACGCCGCTACAGCAGCGGTTCGGCGTGGATATTCGTTAGATAACGAGCCAGACCTATGGGCGAACACCCATCCTCGTCTCCATCCGCAAAAAACGACTGTAGCCGAATTGATTGAGAAGAGTGCGAGCTTGGCAAGTGCGGTCAAGGCGATTGACCCGCAGGCGGAGATCTTTGCCCCTGTCCATTACGGGTTTTGGGGGATGAAAACGTTACAGGACGCGCCCGACTGGGCGCAACATGGGCAAACCTATGACTGGTTTGTCGATTATTATCTGGCACAAATGCGCCTGCGCTCCCAACAGGCGGGGAGGCGCCTGCTGGACGTGTTCGATTTTCACTGGTATCCCGAAGCGCAAGGCTGTGGAACGCGGATCGTATGGAACGGGGTGGGGGGTGAATGCCTGCAACAAGCGCGCATGCAAGCCCCGCGCGCCCTATGGGATGAGAATTTTCAAGAAGATTCGTGGATTGGCACCTGGTTCGGAGATTACTTGCCCATCTTGCCCCGCCTGCACTCCTCAATCCAGACCTATTATCCCGGCACCAAGCTGGCAATGACCGAGTTCAGCTATGGGGCGGAAGATCACATCTCTGGGGGGATTGCGGTTGCCGATGTGTTGGGGATTTTGGGAAAATACGGCGTATATTTTGCCTCTTTTTACCCATTGGAGGGCGAATCGGATTATGTTGTTGCTGCCTATCGCCTTTATCGCAACTTCGATGGCGCGGGGGCTGCTTTTGGGAACATCAGCGTGAAAGCAGAGACCAGCGATGTGGCAAGTCTGTCT
>JAOAHK010000039.1 GCA_026415275.1 Anaerolineales bacterium | reverse complement strand
ACAGGAGCTGGGCGGTACAACACCTCCGTGCCGCCGAGCTTGGCTCGGTTTATCTTGTGTCGCCGAGCTTGGCTCGGTCTGAAACCCAGCAGAGCTGGGCGGTACAACACCTCCGTGCCGCCGAGCTTGGCTCGGTTTGTAACCCAGCAGAGCTGGGCGGTACAACACCTCCGTACCGCCGAGCTTGGCGCAATCCCGCTCTATGGAGGCGATGATGTCTAAAAAACCTGTTTTTTGGGTATGGCTCCTTGCCGCACTGGTCCTGATGGCGATTTTGAATTGGCTCAACGCGCCATTGGTCAACCCGACAGCTCCCTGGGGGGTGTTCTCATGGCAATTGGCAGGATCGTCTCAGCGGACGCTTGCCATCCTCGCCGCTTGGGATGCACGGACGCAATTGCTGGCAGCCTTTGGCTTGGGCTTAGACTACCTATTTATGCTGATCTATGCTGTCACTTTGAACTTAGCTTGTCGTTGGAGCGCTGAAAAGCTAGGACGCGCAGACTGGGGTGCATGGCTAGGCAGCCTCGTTTACCTAGCCGTCCTGCTCGATGCTCTAGAAAACGCTTGTCTGTTCATTGGGTTAATCGGTAAGCCCGTCTCACCCTATCCCGAAGTGGCAGCCATTAGCGCAGGGGTGAAATTTACGCTGATCTCCCTGGCGTTGACATGGATTCTGCTGGGCGGGTTGGTTGCTGTTGGACAAAAAGCTCGCAACTTCAGCGGTTAGTTGCGAGCGTCTAGGAGATAATCAATCGAATGGGTGGCGCGATTATTCTCCTATCAAAGCTAACAATATACAAACAAAGAAACTAAAAGCCATGATGATCAGGAAAATCTTCTCCAGCAACCGTTCTAAATCGGATTTTTGGCGCGGTGGGGGAAGCGTGGAGTTACCTTCAAGTTCCTCCTCCTCTTCCATGATTTGCGGCAAAATCCACATCATGAATTCTTCTTCAGGGTCCATATATTCTACTCACACCTAAGCAATATCGGGGCTATCTAGCTACCCCATTACCTCGAGGACACTGCGTTCACCGAGGTTATCCTCATTAGCTTGGCGAACCCGTTTTCAGCCATGTAAACTTTTCTATACCTCATTAATAATACCCCAATCCACCCGTTAATGAACAAATTGCCCACCAAATGATCCAGCAGACAATCGAAGCAACGATCAAATAAAGTCCCCGCTCGCGGCTTTTCGCATTCAGAAGATAAGCCAGAGCTAAGATCAATCCTGCAAGTGGGAGCAAGACTGCGATCAACACATCAACCCCGCTCAAGCTCTGCTTTTCGACAGCAGTTTGAGCTGTAGCTTGAACACTTGTTCCAGAGGCTACACTCTGCGTCAGTTCTCTGCCACAATAACGGCAGACAATAGCTTCATCTTGAATTTGTTCGGCACAAAAGGGACATGCTTTCATGTTTAACCTCCTTGTGCCAATTTTGCTCTTTGTTGACTCTGATGTCTTGCGGAAAAATCCGTAATTCTACGGGAATATAACAAGCATCAATTTCTGTGGCTGTCTTTCTTACCCGCTTTTTAAGAAAACATGGTTAAATTGGAGCTATGCCTCGTCATCCTCTGGATTACGCAGCCTATTTTATCGATCTGGATGGCACTGTCTATCTGGGCAAGCAACTGCTGCCCACCGTTCGAGAGACGCTGCAAAGCCTAAGAGAGCGAAGGAAACATCTGCTTTTCTTGACCAATGATGCCTCGCAACGCCGCGAACGCATTGCAGCCAAATTGCTCAACCTGGGCATCTCTGTCACTGCCCACGAGATCGTCAACCCCTCGTATATTGCAATCTGTTACTTGCGCCAGCATTATCCCAATGCGCCGCTATTCGTCATCGGTGAAGGCGACTTGCATCGGGAGTTAATGGAAGCTGGTTTGCAGCTTTGCAACGACCCCGCTCAGATTCGAGTGGTGCTGACCAGCACCGACCATCGCTTTAACTATCGTAAACTCAAAATTGCTTTTGATGCCATCCGCCGCGGGGCAGTCTTTCTGGCAACCAATGCCGACCGCACCTATCCAAGTCACAATGGCGAGGAAATGCCCGACACCGGCGCCATTATTGCCGCAATTGAAGCCTGCACGGCTCATCCCTTAGATCGGTTGTTGGGTAAACCAGCTACGCTGATGGCAGAGATTGCTATGGAAACCGTTGGGCTGCCCGCCGAGCAATGCCTGCTCATCGGCGACAACCCCGAAACCGACATCCGCATGGGCAATCAGGCCGGTATCCCGACCGCCCTTGTGCGCAGCGGGATTGGGGCGAATCACCGACATTTTGCCGAGACCGACCAACCCACTTATACCTTCGAGCGCTTCGGGGATATTCTTGTCTAAGGAGCGAGAGGCTGACACTCGGGGCAGAAATGCGTCCCCCGTTGCCCCACCGTGATGCGCTCAATGGGCGTGCCACAGCGTGGACAGGGCAAGCCAGTGCGCTGATAGACTCGAAAATAATTCTGTAAATCTCCACCGCGATAGACCCAATCAATGCTCGCCCCATTGCGGCGGATGCCTTCCCCTAGTACTTCCCGAATACAAGCTAACAAACGTGCCGCCTGGGCAAGGCTGAGCTGGTTGGATGACATCAAGGGGTGTAAACCAGCACAGTGCAACGCTTCATCGGTATAGATATTACCCAAGCCGGCGAGAAAGCGCTGATCGAGCAATAAGGGTTTGAGCTGACGGTGAAGCTTTCTGAGTCGCTGAGAAAACACTTCTGCGTTCAATAGGGGATCAAAGGGTTCCGGACCCAACTCCCTCAACACCTCATTTGGGTCTTCCAATAGCCAAACACGCCCAAATTTGCGCGGGTCGTGAAATGTCAGGCGAAGGTTCTGAGACAAGTCAAAACACACACGACTATGCGGTGCGATCGGTTGAGAGACAGACTCCACCCAGAGATCGCCGCTCATGCGTAAATGGATCAGCAAGGTCAAGCCAGCAAGATCAATCACCAAAAACTTTCCCCGCCGTCGAATGTCGCCAATCGTTTGTCCCTTTAGCTTCTGGATAAACGTTTCGGGTGAGGGATGGGCAACGCTGCGTTGCCAAAGCACTTGGGCGGACAAAATCCGCTCCCCGATCAATGGGGGATGCTGCTCACTACCCATCCGCAAGCGATTGGCGATCGATTCGACTTCGGGAAGTTCGGGCATGCACTATTCGTCGAACATCTCACCCACGCTGCGACCTTGATTGGCGCGCCGAATCACCTCGCCGAGCAAGGGAGCAACAGAAAGCACAGTGACCTTGTCTTTGAGCAGTTGGTATTTCTGTTCGGTGAGTGGGATGGTATCGGTGGTGATGAACTCTTTAATAGGCAGGGCAGCGAGATGTTCTGCAGCATCTCGGGATAAAATCGGATGAACGCAGACCAGATAGACATCTCGCGCTCCCATTGACTTAACCAAATGCACCGCCGAAGTCACTGAGCTGCCTGTATCGATCTCATCATCGACAATAATGGCATCGCGGTCTCTGACATCGCCAATGAGAGTCAGCGCCTCCGGAACATCTTCTTTGCCGGTGCGGCGTTTTTCGATGAACGCGATGGGTACATGCAAATTGGCGGCAAAGTTGCGTCCTTTCTTGGCAAAGCCCAAATCCGCAGCTACGACCACCGGGTCTTGCATGTGTTGCTGTTTGCGCTGCACATACGCGGTCAGGATGTGGAAGGCAGAGAGGACATCGCCCGGAATGGAAAAGAAGCCCTGAATCTGCCCAGCATGGAGGTCGAGCGTGATATAGCGATCTGCGCCGGCGATTTCGATCATGTCACACACTAGGCGAGCTGTGATCGGCACGCGCGGCTTGTCTTTCTTATCCGAGCGGGAATAGCATAAATAAGGGATAACCGCTGTCACCCGTCCCGCAGAATCGAGGCGCATCGTCTGAAGCATGATCAAGAGTTCCATTAAGTTTTGATGGACCGGGGTGGAAGTCGTTTGGATCACATAAACATCCTGGCCGCGCACGCTCTTGTGCAATTTCACCCATAAATTGTCGTTGGGAAAATGTACCACATCCCGCCCGCTGAGGGGAATGCCTAGATAATTGGAAATATCCGCCGCCAGCGCAGGACAAGCGGTGCCGGCGAACAGTTTGATATCCCCGTAAAGATTAATTTCTCGGTGGCCGTGTAGATTTCTCATTGCTTGCCTCCATCCAAAAGAATCTCTAACGCCTGATAGGGAGAGAGCTGCCGCGAGACCAATTCGCTAAGGATTCTTCGATAAGCCTCGGGCGAGATCGCTGCTTGAAGGCGTTTCATTAACGCTGCTCGGAGCAAGTTTTCCAATTCGCTCTGTAGTCGATGACGCTCGCGCCGTTCCCATTCGCCACTGGTCTGCAAGTAGTGGCGATGATTTTGGATTGCTTCAACGACCGCTGGAATCCCTGTCCCCTCTGTGGCGACAGTGCGCAAAATGGGCGGAGTCCAAGGGAAAGCAGATTGGGAGTTTTCCGCTGCAGGGATTGGTTTGCGGCTCGCCATTTCTATCATCATCCTAAGCGCCCGTTCGGCGTTATCCACCATTGGGCGATCCGCCTTATTCAAGACGATAATATCGGCAATCTCCAAGATGCCAGCTTTGATAGCTTGGATGTCATCGCCCAACCCCGGCGCCTCGACGACGATGACCGTATGAGCAAGGTGGGCAATATCGACCTCAGCTTGCCCTGCACCGACTGTCTCAATGAAAATCAACTCAAAACCTGCCGCGTCAAAGACTTGTACTAAATTGGCGGTGCTGGCTGCCACGCCACCCAAAGCGCCACGAGAGGCAGAGGAGCGGATGAAGACATCAGCGTCGCCCGCCACATCGCGCATCCGCACTCGGTCGCCCAATATCGCTCCACCACTGAAAGGGCTGGAAGGGTCGACTGCCACAACTGCGACGCGCAAGGGCTTCTGCCCAGGCGGTGGATGACGAAGCGCATAAATCAGTTGGTTGACCAGAGACGATTTGCCAGTTCCCGGGGCACCCGTAACGCCGACAATATGCGCTTTGCCAGTATAGGGATAGAGCCGATTTAACGCCTCTAACCCCTGCTGTGTTTCGTTTTCTACCTGGGTCAGAAGGCGAGCTAATGCTAGGCGGTTGCCTTGCAACACCGATTCAACTAAGGACATTCGACCTCACACTGCGGGCATCCAATCAATGTTGAGCGGGCTGATTGAGCTCGCCAACAGCGGCGGAGATGTCCTTGATGATTTGTTCGGTCAAGGTGCCAGGACCATAAACGCCCACTACGCCCATTTCCAGCAAGCGGGGAATGTCCTCATCGGGGATGATCCCTCCAACAAAGACCTTGACATTTTCCTGACCCTGAGCGCGCAGCAGGTCAAGGACGCGGGGCACAAGCGCCATGTGAGCGCCAGATAATATCGATAGCCCAACCACATCCACGTCTTCTTGTAAGGCAGCTTCGGCGATCATTTCCGGGGTTTGACGCAAGCCGGTGTAGATCACTTCCATCCCTGCGTCGCGCAGCGCCCGCGCCACAACCTTTGCCCCCCGGTCATGTCCATCCAAGCCCGGTTTGGCTATTAGCACTCGAATTTTTCGTTCACTCATATCCGACCCGCACTTCTAAAAGTTAATTTGATTATACCGCGAACAA
This sequence comes from Anaerolineales bacterium, assembly GCA_026415275.1. Taxonomy (GTDB): domain Bacteria; phylum Chloroflexota; class Anaerolineae; order Anaerolineales; family UBA4823; genus NAK19. Next base: position 5,973 of record JAOAHK010000039.1, on the reverse strand, counting down.
AAACAAGAGACCGCCATTTCTGACGGCCTCCTGCAGCGCTGCGGTCATCTATCCTGCAACGAGGAGGGATGCCGCAGCGCTTCGTAAGGTACTACTATCTGACATCGACATCACCTCCTCTTCGGTGGGATAGCGAAGAAGGGGTTGCCATTTCTTATGAGAATTGGCTGGTTTGAGTATCACACAAAAACTACCGAATGTCAATAGAGAGCGTTTTGCTCTAATTTGACATTAACCATTCATCGATTGCCTCCACCGAGCGCACGCGGTGCATCCCCGCCTCGGCATAACGAGCGAAGGCAGCCTCTGCCATTTCGGTGTAATCGACCACTCCGGGCACAACCACTGGCGACATGCAGTCTTCTAGCAGATAAATCTTCCGTGCCAAACTTGGCTCGATGCGTTGAATCTCCTCCAGCCAATCCCCTACCGTCCAATTGACGCAGTGGCTCTTTGCTTGCCCAGCGACCAAAATGGCGTCATAATCCTGCAATAGTTGCAAAAAATAGGGGTGAGGTTCTGCTAGTGGCTTGCCCCAGAAGTCCTCGGTCACTTCGGGACGGATGGCGGAGTAGTTCTCGGTTAAGGGTGCATCGCCCTTGATCTCAAAATGAGCTTGACTGCTGCGGGCAATGGTGTGAAAGAAAACCGCCTCTTCAAATGCCGAGACAAGCGCATGTCCAATCCCGCCTAACATGGCATGATAGGGCCAGATGGTCAAATCGTACTTGCCTTTTTTCGCCAGCTCTTCCACGTAATGGAGCAATTGCTGTTGTCCGTAGGCTTCGTCAATCCCCAAACTGAAGGCGGCTTGGGGGTTGAAACGCCATTTGCCGCTCTGGACATCTTGTAAAGTTATCAATGTGACTGGGCCAGGATGTTCGCCATGTTCGTTGACCAGCATCACGGGGTGGAAGATTTGGAAGGCACGATGCGTATCCAAGGTCACGACAACCCGAGTGATGCGATGCAGATTGTGGTAAAGGAATTCACACAAGCGGCGGTTGTCTTCGACAGCACCCATTCCAGAACGCCCTCCAACGAACAGCTCGAAGTCGGGTATACAAAAGGTGTTCTGGACATCGATTGCCACCAAGGCAATCTTAAAGCTGTCACATTGAGCAGATGGAATATGGTATTGCTCTGCCCATTGGTGCGCCTCGGCAGCGCGCTGCTGATAGGGCACACGCCAAACTTCGCCCACTTTCTGGGGGTCATAAAAGGGGGGTAGAGGTAGGGTCTCCAGCGGAGAAGGTTTTGCGTTCATCGGATACTCCTCTCATGACAGAGTTGCTCGGGTTTAAGTGAAAACAAATCAGGGGCATAAATGTCTAGGATGGCAACCCTCACTTTTGCCTGCGCCGAGTAGGTCTGTGAGGTTCTCGTTCCACAGCCGTGTAGGAAGGCACAGGCAAGGGATAAATGCGACACAAACGGCGGGCTTCAATGCGGGTGAGCAGGCGAGGTGCTAATTCTTCGCGCAGTTTGCCCAAGGTGATGACGGTTGGTAACTCGGCTAAATAGCGAAAATGGATGATCTGATAGAGCTTTTCGTTGCTCCAAGGTGAGCTGGTGTGCCCGCCCAAGTCATCCAGAATCAACAATGCCGCCCGGCGGACGTCCTCAAAACGCTCGTCTAAAGTTTCTGGGCTGGTCGGACTAAAGGTTGCTCGTAGGGCGTTGAGCAATTCGCCTACATCCACAAAACGGGAGGGTTGCCCGATCTGGCGGCGATGATTGTGAATGGCAGCAGCGAGATGTGTTTTGCCACTGCCCGAAGGTCCGTTGAAGACAATCCAGCCGACGGGATTCTCCGCAAATTGGCGCGCTGCCCGATAAGCCGCTTCTAGATCGCGCACCGAATCGACCGGCAACCCCTCGTTTTTGCGCAAGTCAAAATTAGCAAAGGTGCAGCGTTGTAACATGGGAAACATGGCAAACTCATGCATGCCCAGTTCATCCATGGGGCGGCGGTAATCGGGGGCGAGGATGATCACTTTGGTCACCAATTCGGGGTCTTCTAGGCGCGAACGGATCCGCCCCTCAATTTGATCGAGACGCAAGTTGGTCGTGATCACGGTTGGCAGGCGGTTGATATAGCGGTAATTAATGATCTGAAAGAGTTTCTCTTGCGCCCAAGGTGTAGCGTTCTGGGTGCCAAAGTCATCCAAGATGAGCAGCCGAATCGTGCGAATCTCATTGAAATGCTCTTCAAAACTGCTTTCGCCATCCGATATCGTTGAGCGCAAGCTATCCAATAGGTCTGGGACGGTGAGAAACAAAGTGGGAACATGCAACTGAACAGCCATGTTGGCAATTGCGGCAGCCAAGTGGGTTTTTCCGCACCCATACCCCCCTTGCAGAAAGAGCCATCCTTGCAAGGTTGTGGCAAAGGTACGTGCCTGCCGATAAGCCAATTCAATGGAGCTAGCTTCTTGAGGGTACAAACCTGCTCGACCGCGGGGTTGAAAATTTTCAAAGTTCAAATGACTCAGGTTTTCCAATTGGCTGTATGCATACAAACGTTGGTAAACCTGCTGACGGCTTTGGGAAGCACGACATTCGCAAATCTCTACGCGCCCAAATTGGGGATGCCCCACGGGAACCTCCCAGCGAACATAGCCGAGACCATGGCAAGTGGGGCAGTTTGGATCCCCCAAACCCGACTCTTTCTCAGCTTCCCTCCCTTGATCAACGAGATTTTCGGGAGGGCTTTCGCCACTGTTCGGAGTATTTGCGGAGAGTTTCTTGAGAATCTGCTCCAGTTTTTCGCTCACCTTTTCCTTCTTCCTTCCATCGTCTCAGGATTGCCTCGACATAGCGCCAATTGCGCGCGTTTTTTTCCACGGCAATCTGCACCGCTTCCCCGATCCATTCAGGTGGATAAGTCTCTTCTGCCTCGCGTAGGGTTTCCGCAATGAGGGGGGTGAGGGGTCCGATATGTGCCTCGTAAAGGCGATAAATGTTGGGAGGTTCTTCCCCAATCTCAACTGGTGCGGCTGCGTTTTGGGTGAAGCGCCAGTTACCCGCTTGAATGGCTTTGAGTGCCGAGCGACCGAGAGGGGTGTTGAGAAAAAACAACTCAATTTCTTCGTCATTCTTCAGCACAGTGCCACGCAGCAGCACCCCACGCTCAACAGCCTGCATCAACGCCGCAGAGAGCGCCTGCTGAGGGCTTGCATCACCGCAAACCAATCCAGCCATAAAGGATGGATTTTTCTGAAAGTCCTCTGCGCGGATATAGCGCACGATGCCACCCCGCTGCTGAAAGAACCAAAGCGCATAGAGGATCACCTTGAGCTCATTGATATCTTGGATATACGGCAAAAGTTCCCGAAAAAACTCATCGGGAACTGAGACGAAGCTGCGCTGGTCGCTTGAAAAACCCGAGAAGGCTTGAGTTGCTCGCATCAATCTCCAATTTATATTTGACTGAGATCGACCATACGGGTTGCTGCATTTTCAAACTTGGCAATTTTTTCGCGAAAGACCAGGTCTAAGCTGCCCACCGGACCGTTGCGATGTTTGGCAACCCTTACTTCAACGAGATTTTGCTTAAGCGGATTGTTCTTATATTCCGCTGGTCGGTGCAGGAAGATCACCACATCGGCATCCTGTTCCAGACTGCCGCTCTCGCGTAAGTCGGAGAGCTGGGGTTCTTTGTCGGCGCGTTGTTCAACCGCGCGGGAAAGCTGCGCCGCAACCACCACTGGCACGTTCAACTCGCGGGCTAAAATCTTCATGTTGCGCGAGAGATATGAGACCTCTTGCACGCGGTTTTCATGGCGCATCCCACTGCTCATCAACTGCAAGTAGTCTACCAGAACCAAATCTAAGCCAAATTCGAGGTGTAGGCGGCGACATTTGGTGCGCATTTGCAGGGGAGTTAAGGCCGGCGTATCATCGAGGAAGATTTGCACATTGCGCAACGACTCAATTGCCTGCGTCAGCACCTGCCATTCGTCGGCGTTCAACTGAGCTGTGCGCAGCTTTTGAGAATCGATCCCCGTTTCCTGGGAGAGCAAGCGTTGCACCAATTGCTCGTTCGACATTTCCATTGAGAAGATAGCGACGTGTTTGCGTTTGACCTGGCCAACATGTTTTGCTATCGAAAGCAGAAAAGCCGTCTTGCCCATACCGGGGCGGCCGGCTACAATGATAAAATCTGAGGGCTGCAACCCGACCAACAACCGATCGAGATCGATAAACCCGGTGGGAAGTCCGGCGGTTTCTTCCCCGCGCAGCACGATTTCTTCAAGGTGATCGTAGTATTCCCCTAACACAGCGCGGATAGTTTTTAGGTCCCGCTCTAAGCGCCGCTCACTGACGCCAAAGATCGCCTTTTCGGCTTCATCCATGATGTCTTCTACGGTTGTGTCTTCTTTGATGGCTAGTTTGGCGATCTCATTGGCAGCGCTCATCATCTGGCGGCGGATCGAAGCAGCTTCAACGATACGCCCGTAGGCTTGAGCGTGTAAAGATGTGGGAACGTTGGTGGTCAAGTAGGAAATATAAGCAGCACCGCCGGCTTCTTCTAGCTGCCCCCGCCGCGCCAGCTCTTCGGTGACGGTCAGATAATCAATCGGCGTTCGGGTTTCGTAGAGATGGGTGAAGCATTCCCAAATCCAGCGATGGCGGATCAGGTAAAAATCTTCAGGACGTAAAAAGCTGGCAACCTCAAAGTAGGCTTCGGGATTGATCAGCACAGAGCCCAAAACAGCTTCTTCGGCCTCGCGGTTATAGGGGATATGCGCAGGGCTGGGGGCAGAGGTCTCCTCAGGTGGAAAGAAAGGATCCATTTTGAGTTGATCAGATTACGATTGAAAGAGGGTTATCCCTAGGATCAAAAAAGCCCAGCCGTTATTTGTCCTTTTCCTCGTCGTCTTCTTCCGGGCCTTCTAAATCTAGTTTTTCCAAAAAGTCCTCAAAAACCGAAAGCCGTTCGTCTGTGAACTCATCTTCTTGTGGTTTAGACTTCTGCGGCGAAGTTGCGGGCAGACTTTCTTGGGGTTCGCTCTGCAGGTCTCTCTCCGGGACAACGCCGGCAATATCCATCACCGATTTGGCAACAAAGATCGGAACGTGAGCGCGCACTGCTAAATTCAAAGCATCCGATGGGCGAGCGTCAATGCTGACCGTTTGGCCGTTGACTTCGGCAATGATGTTGCCATAAAAGGTATCATCGCGCAATGCAGCCACTTCGACGCGCACAATGCGGGCATTAAAGACGTGGAAGATATTTTTTAGCAGGTCATGGGTTAGGGGTCGGGCGACCTCTACTTCTTGTAAAGCGATGGTGATTGCCTCTGCCTCATAAACACCGATCCAAATTGGCAAATAGCGTTCAGCATTCATCTCGCGCAAGATCACAATGCGTTGCTGGGACATTAGGCTCACGCGGATGCTATCGATCACGACTTCGATCATTTCTTCGGCCATAAGATTTTCCTACAGATGAACTAGGCATCAATTGCTAGATAATAATTCTATCACGGGCAGGCTTGTTGTGCAACTTTTATTTAACCTCCCTCTGTTGTCGTGATGGTTCCCTCAATCACTTTTCTCATCCATCCCTGCATCCGTTCGTAATGGGAGCCTTGCCAATAGATCTGCCCACACCCTGCACAGCGGTGGAACTTATCGTAATAGAGACGTGTCAAGGGTTGTAATTGGGCAAGAACTTCTGCTTTGGTTACCGCTTGGAGTAAACCATTACACCGCAAACAACGGCGAAATGGTCGCGCCCAAGCTGCCAGATTCCAGCGGCGGAACACCTCGATCAATTGTTGGCGAGGAATTTTGCTGCGCAACCAATAACCCTGTTGAACACAGGTGCGCATCAACAGACGATGATCGCGGGTTAAGAGAACCCGTCCATCGCCACAAGAAATTTGGGCTAATTCCTCATCTTGAATATCGTTGCGATAAAAGGCGTCAAAACCAAATAGACGCAGATAGGCTGCCAGCCGACCG
>JAOAHK010000401.1 GCA_026415275.1 Anaerolineales bacterium | reverse complement strand
AGAGACAGGTCATAGAGCATGGCGCTTTCAGGATTCAAGAGAGAGACTAAAATAACCCGTTTCTGGCCTCCCCCACTCACAAAGCGCGTCAAGAAATCCTCTCGATTAATTTGTTCATCATCGTAATCAACAATTACCAAATCGACATCGTGTTTTTCCAGCGCCTCAATAGCATTTTCTAAATTTGTAACTTCTCCGACGATCTCGACTTTTACCCCCAGCCTTTTCTTGAATAAGCTCATCAAACCATACCGGAAGAGAGCATGGTTTGAGGCAATTAGAACACGCACCGAAGACCGACCGAAATTTCGAAACATACCCAGATTCCTGACCAATCCTATCCCCTAATGTATCAGACAAGAAATAGTTTGTCATACACCCCTGACGGATAAACGAGGGATTATTCCGTAGCACAGAGGGGTGATTTTGCCATCACCCCTCAGCCTAAAGTCTATTTTGCAAGGGCAACCCGGTGAGTTATCCCTGCAAGGTGAATTCCTCTTTTGGAAGTCAATCAGTAATCCGCAGCGCTAATTAGCCCCATCTGCACCGCTTTGCGAGTTGCCTCAACCCGATTCGAAGCCTCTAGTTTTTCGAGGATATGGCGAACATGGGTTTTGACTGTGTTCTCGGAGATAAAAAGTTCGCTTGAGATTTGAGCGGTTGTCATCCCGCGCGCCAAACAGGAAAGCACTTCAATTTCCCTTGCACTGAGTCCGATGTCTTGTTGAGGCGTCTTTCCACTCGCTACTGCGGTCATCACTTGGCGGGTTACTTCAGGAGAAAGCACCCCCATACCACGATGAACTTGGATAATGGCTTTTTTGAGTTCATCGGGAGAGGCATTCTTGAGAATATAGCCATCCGCACCGGCTGAAATGGCGTTCAATAGGTCTTCATCGGATTTTGAGATCGTCAACATGATGATCCGACAAGATTCGTGACCCTTAAGGGCACGCACCGTTTCAACGCCCCCCATCACAGGCATATTAACATCCATAAGCACTATATCAGGCTTGGTCTGACGAACAACGTCAAGCGCCTCACGGCCATTTGCTGCTTCTCCAACCACCTGAAACTCCCCCATATCCCCTAGTAAGCTGATCAAACCTGAGCGAAACAGGGCATGATCGTCGACCACCACAATGCGGATCATGTCTGCCAACTCCTCTCTAATTGGGATAGCGGCAATCTCACTTGGACGGTTGCTCCTTCATTGGGTTGACTGATAATTTGAAGTTCTGCTCCAATTTGCTCGGCTCGCTCCTGCATGCCCCGCAGTCCATATTGGGAATGGCGGCTCACCTCTTCGGGCTGGAAACCCACTCCATCATCGCGCACTTCAAGGATCAACCAATCCCCCTTAATTGCAGCTTGTATTTGCACATGATGAGCGCGTGCGTGCTTGCGAACGTTGCTCAAAGACTCTTGAACAATGCGCACCAATTGTGCATTGATTTCTACGGGCAAACGCAGTTCTTGCGGTTCTACAATCGTCTCACCAGGAATACCACTTGACTCACAGAACTCAGCAAGGGTCTCTTGTAAAAGTTCCGCAAGAGGTGCATCATAAATCGAAATGCGCAATTGATCGATCGCATGCCGCGCCTCCATGTAAGCGTCACTGATAGCTTCGTGCAATAATTGAGTCGTTTGGTTCGCTCGCTCTAGCTCTCCTTGCTCCAAATATGCGCGGAGTTGGGACATCTTTAACTTGAGAAAGCCCAGTGTCTGAGCAAGTCCATCGTGAATTTCGCGCGCCAACCGAATGCGCTCTTGTAAAATGGCTTTGATTTCCACCTCGGCAAGCAAGTTAGCATTCTGCAAAAGGAAAGAGATTTGGGTGACAATTGCTTTGAGCATCTCTTCTTGCTTCTCAGTGAGTTCCTTGGTGCTAGGCAGTAGAAGCTGCAAGGCTCCCCTTAAGTCCCTCTTTTCAATCGGGATCGGGACGGTTATGACGGAAATATTGGCGTGTTCCCCCTCTACCCCAAATGGGAGTGTGTTTCTGACCCTCTCAAACTTGGCTAAACTGCGCCGATTTAGCAAGGAAAAGAAGAGCGCTTTCTGTGCTTCGCTGAGCTCGCCGACAGCAAATTCTTTGATCGGCTGTTTGAGCTGATTTTCCCAAACAGAGACAACCGCAACTTGAATTTCCAAGCCCCGTACTAACCCTTTTAGAAGTTCTTCAATAAAAAAGCCAACGTCCAAATGTCGCTTGACCGATTCGAGCTGAAAATGGGCGTTTTCCTCACGCGAGCGCAACCTAGCCCCTTCTAGGGCTAAGGCTGTCTGATCGCTGATCAATCTCAAGATATATTCTTGCTCACCCTCAATGCGGGCATCAGAAGGGAGAAACAGGTGAAAAATGCCTAATTCCTGATCCAAGCGCCGAATAGGAACACAATAAATGCGCAACTGATCGCCGCTGCCGTAAAGCATTGGACAATGATCGCCGACTTCTTCTGTCCGATTGCAATTTGGACATTTTCTCCGCACGGAGGGTGAACTCAGG
>JAOAHK010000400.1 GCA_026415275.1 Anaerolineales bacterium | reverse complement strand
GTTTGGCACCATTGGTTTTATGCTGATGGTTGGAGTGATGCGTGATTGGATCAAATGGGCGTTTGGTGAAGAGACGCCAGATTTCCCCGAAACAGATCCTCGCTTGCAGGGCTGGGCAAAGTATCTCAGTGTTTCCTATGACCATAAGATCATTGGCATCCAATACGGCATCACCGCGTTAATCGTGATTGCGCTGGCGGGTCTCTTCGCGCTGATCTTCCGTACAGAGTTAATCGCGCCTGGAATTCAATTTCTGCAGCCGCAAGATTACAACACAATTATGACCCTACATGGCATTGTGATGATTGGCGGAATGTTGCTCGGCGTTGGAGCAATGTCAAACTACCTTGTTCCATTGATGATCGGTGCGAACGATATGGCTTTCCCGCGCTTGAATGCCTTTGCCTATTGGATCAATGTTCCTGCAGTAATCCTGCTCTGTCGGAACGTTGTTCATGGGAGGATTAGAAACTGGATGGACGGGTTATCCACCGCTCAGTTCTCGAGCACCTTTAGGAACACAGTGGTTCTTGCTCGGGGTGTATTTTATTGGATTCTCGTCGATTTTCGGTGCGCTCAATATCATCGCAACAGTGATGAAGTTGCGGGCAAAAGGGATGACCTATTTCCGTATGCCGATTTTTGTCTGGACAGCCGCGGCGACCGCCATGATTGCCTTGACTGCGACTCAATTGATCGGATTGTCTTTTCAATTGGTGATGTTCGAGCGTTTGTTCGGCATGGCGTTTTTTGAACCAACAAAAGGTGGTAATCCCATCCTCTTCCAACACCTCTTCTGGTTTTATTCACATCCAGCGGTTTATGTCTTCGTCCTGACCGGATTAGGTGTCATCAGCGAACTTTTGCCAGTGTTTGCCCGCAAACCATTGTTTGGCTATCGTTGGGTTGCGCTTTCTTCTTTTGGCATTGCCTTGGTTGGCTTTTTGGTCTGGGCGCACCACATGTTTACCTCCGGCATGGAGCCTTATCTGCGTGTGCCGTTTATGTATAGCACCCTGTTGGTTGCTGTGCCAACTGGGGTGAAATTCTTCAGTTGGGTGGCGACGATTTGGGAGGGTAAGCTTTCCTTTGAGACGCCCATGTTGTTCGTACTGGGTGCTATATCGATTTTCTTGCTCGGCGGCTTGAGTGGACCACCCAACGGCGTCGTTGCCACAGACCTGCATCTGCAAGATACCTATTGGATCGTGGGGCATTTCCATGCCACAATGTTTGGAGGGTTTTTGTTCCCCTTCCTAGCAGCAATCTATTACTGGTTCCCGAAAATCACCGGGCGCATGTATAACGAGACGTTAGGCAAAATTCACTTTTACCTGATGTTGCCCGCTTTTTATGTGCAATCCCTCGGTCAGATGCAGGTTGGTCTTTTGGGGATGCGTCGCCGCATTGCGGACTATGACCCTGCCCTGCAAATCGACTTCAGCCACCTTCTAATCACAATTGGTGGTTACGTTATCGGTTTGTCGCTGATTATTGCCTTTATCAACTTAGCCTATAGCGCAGCGAAAGGGAAAGTTGTCACAACAAACATCTGGCGTTCTCGATCGCCGGAATGGACCCTTCTCCCCTCGCCAATTCCTGCGCATAACTACCCCGAGCCGATTGAAGTGGTTGGGGAACCTTACGATTATGGTTTGGCTGGCGCGGTCTACGTTCGCACAGCATCTACTGCGCCGCTTCGGGATGAGAAAGAATCCGCTTTGCCGCCAGACGCCGCCGTTGCTTCTGCAGACTGAGTTCGATTGGAGGTCGGAAAACATGGAAAAGGACTTAGAACAACGCAAAAAACAAGCCTATGGAATTGGGTTGAGTGTGTTCATTTTGCTGGGCTTTCTAACCATTGGAGAGTACTTCTTGGGGAGCATTGCCGCCACATGGTGGGTGCCCTTAATGGGGGTAGCATTGCTAAAGGCTTTCTTTGTTGTGCGTGATTACATGCACATAGGACGTCTCTTTGCGGGCACGGAGGAGGAAGCATGACTACACAAGCTGGTGTCACCCACTCATATCGCGAAAAATTGGCGATCAACCGCCTCGGTTTGTGGCTTTTCATTCTTTCAGACTCGTTTGTTTTCGGTGGTTTGTTGGTCAGCCGCTTTTATCTGCTCGGCACCCAAACGCGGCCGCACCTTGATCAGGTGGTTGGCTTTGTGGTCACTGCGGTGTTGCTGACCAGTTCCTTTTTTATGAATCGTGCCGAGATTGCGATGGCACACGGCGACCGGAAGGCATTTCTGCGCAATACGGCGATTACCTTAATTCTGGGAATAGCGTTCTTGGTCGGGGTGGTTGGTGTAGAATGGCAAATTGCACCATTTGGCACGGCTGATGGTGCAGCAGCATCGATTTTCTATACTTTGACCGGTTTTCATGCTTTTCACGTCCTAACTGGGGTGATTTTCTTAGCCGTCGTGTTGCGCAATGGAGCGCGCGGGCTGTATTCACCTGAAAAGCATTGGGCAGTGGAAGCCGCAGCCGTGTATTGGCACTTTGTCGATGTGGTT
>JAOAHK010000399.1 GCA_026415275.1 Anaerolineales bacterium | reverse complement strand
ATGTTTAGATATAGGCAAACGTTATATCGAGGTGATTGATCTAATCGTTCACTTATGCGTGCAATTCAAGGAGCGATATGGTCAATGCTCAATAAAAAAAACCATCCCCGTTTATTATTCAACAGGGATGGCAAGGGGTTAAAGTTTGCTAAAGCAGATCCTCTTTATGGATACGTAGAGCGATGCAAGCGGTTTAGGGTGACCAAGAACGCAATCGCCGCAACAACGTGAAAGACGATCAAGATCAAGTAGTCGCTCCCCTTTCCACCCATTGGCATTGCCGTTGGGTTCGCTGCACCAGCCAAATTAGGCGCAAGGGAAATGAAAAAAGCAACCACACCAATTACGTTATAAATCCTCATTGGGTTGGGCAAAAGCCGATTGACTACCCAGAGGACAATGACACCGATCACAGTGAACATGACTGTAAAAAAGACAATCGGCCCGTAACCAAAAGGTTGAAAATCGGGGGTAAGGGGAACGAATAAACCTATCACAAAGCGCGCCAAAACATTGGCGAGGACAGCAACTACAACCGAAATTGCACCAGCTCGAAAAATAAAAGAATTAGACAAACGTCCATTTGCTTTAGCCATAAAATACCTCCTCACCTGATATAGATTCAGGATAGATATTGTATCATATTTTTCCTTGCTCATTGCGATGTTCAATCTCATGCTTTCCCAGTTCGTCAAACAATACCGTAGGACGAGATTTTTCACGCATTGTCTAATATCCCCCTCTTTGAAATAACGGTTTTATATAGTGTTCTTCCAACTGAATCGATCACCTCCAGAATTGGTGACTGTACTGACATTGCCCCAAAATATAGATTTGGCAAGGGGTGAAATTGAACACACCGAATAAAGTGAAAAATCTTTCATTTTACTCGGAAATTTTGAGAGTCGACATATATGTCGTCTTACAAATTTATCCTTACTGCAAATAAATCAGGGTAGTTTAGCATTCTTCTAAATGTCACCGCTTTTTCAATTCCACAAAATTGGTCAAGGCTTCTCACATGGCACAATGTAAGAGATTCTTCCTCTTGTCGATCTCAATCTCAAGGGAGGTCTAAGAAAAATACTCCATCGTTAAGGGCATGAATTGCGCCCAAACTAAAAACCAAATTATGATAAAATCAACCTATGAAGGTCATATTTGCCCTCCTGAGTGCATTAGGCATTTTCGCCTTGATTTTTATCTTCCTTAAGCCTATTCCAACCCCGGCAGCCGATGAACTAAAGTCAGTCATCATCGTCCTCAAAGACCAGCCGCAAGCGGAAGTTGCTGCTCAGGTTTGGGCAGAAAAAGAGAAGGAACTGCAAGCTGCGAGCACTGCGNTGCGTCAGGCGCATCCATTTTCCGAGTGGCGGCGGCGCAACCCTAAATCCTTTACCCGCCAAGAGGAAAACGCTCTTGTACGCCAGTTTACACAACAAGCTCTGGATGAAACAACCCTGACCCTACTTCGCGAAAAATCCGCTCAAGTTGAAACCCTCCGTCAGTCTGCGGTGGAAGAAGTCTATCGGCGTAGTTTGCCCCGCATCGAGCAAAGTCAGGCAAGGGTTATCCAGCAGATCGAAGCCATGGGCGGTGAGGTGGTTTACCAATATACCCTGTGGAATGCAGTGGCTGCCCGCGTGCCTGCCGAACGAATAGCAGAGCTTCAAGCGCTGGATCAGGTCGCTGAAATTACCGAAGATAGTGTGCTGGAGGCACTATTAGATGTCTCTGTGCCAACTACTGGCGCGCCAACCTTTTGGAACAACGGTTACACAGGACAGGGAGTGGATGTGGCCGTGATAGATACTGGCATCGACGCCAGCCATCCTGCCTTGAGTGGTAAGGTACTTGCCCAAACGCGTTGTCTGGATGGTTTAGGTTCTTCATACAATATTTCTGATCCCTCTCCCGATGATGTCAACGGACATGGCACCCATATCGGTGGGATTATCGCCAGCCAGCACACCCAATACCGTGGCATAGCTCACAACATTCGCGCTTTAATCAACGCCAAAGCTGGTGGCGACCCAGATGGCGTTGATGGGGGAACAGCAAGTATGGCTGATTCCGACGCAATGAAATGTGTAGAATGGACGATCACGGGTAACTCGTATGGCGCAGAGGTGATCAACTTCAGTTTTGGCGGTTCGACATCCAACGACGACACGCCACTCGTCCGCTTTTGGGATGCAGTGGTCAGCCAATTGAATGTTGTTGCAACCATTGCAGCAGGCAACAGTGGTCCTAATCCGCAAACACTTTTCTCTCCGGGCATCGCTCCAAATGCGATCAGCGTAGCGAATGTCCAAGATTGGGGAACGATCAACCGCACAGATGATACCATACGCAATAGCTCTAGCCGAGGGCCGACAATCGGTGGACGGAAGAAGCCTGACCTCTCAGCTCCGGGCACTTCCATTTTGTCAACCAATAATGATTGGGAAGGCTCAAACCCAGATTGGGTTTCTTATACCGGCACGAGCATGGCTGCCCCGCATGTCGCTGGCGCCGCCGCTCTGCTAATCAGCCGCGGCGTGAGCGACCCACTGGCG
>JAOAHK010000398.1 GCA_026415275.1 Anaerolineales bacterium | reverse complement strand
TCCAACTTGGGTGCCGGCAATTACATCGTCTCGCTGGGCGAGGTCGAGGGCTGGGTTTGGGGCGATGGGCGCACTCCCCCACCGCTCATCCCCTTTGAGCAAATCTGCGCTGCGCCTGCAACGGCAACCTTTACGAATACCCCCCTGCCCACCTCGACCTTCACCTTGACTCCGCTGCCGACGTCCACGTTTACCCTCACTCCTCTGCCGTTGGCAACCACAGCTTCTTCGACCAATCCCTCGCCAACGCCTCGGATGCCGACTTCAAACCCCGTGAGTCTGCCCACTTCCTCGCCGACGCCCATCCCCCCTACTCCAACGTCTGCGCTCCAAGCGCCGCTGCGCACGCCAACCCTAACTCCCAGCCCAACCATCACTCTGCCGTTTGGCGTGCTTCTGGCAGCAACCACCGTTGCACCGGCGCAGAACCCGCCGCAATCGCTTGCCGAGCCACCCACCGAGGTCGCACTGGACTTACAAGCCATCTCCCTCACTGCTACGGCTGCCGAAGCTGCCCGACAACCCGAGCCGCCTCACGGCGAAGGGCAACAGCCAGAAGGGATGAGCCAAATCGGTTTTGGAATCCCCGCTTTGGATATCGTCTATTTTGTTTTCTTTGCCATCGTGGGCGGGTTGTTGATCATCTTGATCGTCCTTGTCCGCCGCCGAGGTGGGGCATGATCCAAAGCAGAGCGGAACGCTTGCTAGGCAACCTAGTCATTCTCACCAGCACGCTACTGGGATGCTTCTCTTTTCTTTACCCGTTCTTCTTGCCCAATTTCCAGCAAACCCCCAGCCCGGCAGGCATTCGCTTGAGCGAAATGCCTTTGACCATGACGCTGGTGCTAGGCCTGTGTGTGATTGCCCTTTTGTTCGAGTCTCAGCAGGGTGCCTCCAATGCCCGTATGGTAGCGTTGATGGGGGTTCTGGTTGCCCTGAACTCCGTTTTGCGCTATATCGATGTGGCGATTCCAGGCCCTGGCGGGTTCAGCCCGATCTTTTTCTTGATCATCTTGTCTGGCTATTTGTTCGGGGCGAAGTTTGGCTTCCTGATGGGAGCGATGACCTTGTTCGTCTCTGCGATTTTGACCGGAGGAGTGGGCCCGTGGCTCCCTAGCCAGATGTTTACTGCAGGTTGGGTGGGAATGAGCGCAGCTCCCCTTTCGCCCTTGATTGAACGGTTGGGTTGGCAGGAAAAGCGGGGTGAAATCGTTCTCTTGGCGATGTTTGGCGCTTTTTGGGGTTTATTGTATGGTGCAATCATGAACCTTTGGTCTTGGCCGTTCATCATTGGGCCTGCCGATCAATATTGGCAGCCGGGCATTTCTTTCGCTGAAACCATTGCCCGTTATGGTGTGTTTTACCTTGCCACTTCTCTGACTTGGGATTTGGGTCGCTCGCTGGGCAATGTTTTGCTGATCGGCTTGTTTGGCACGGCAACTTTGCGCGTGCTGCGTCGCTTTCGGGGACGGTTCACCTTCGTTTATCAACCAGCGGAGGTGTAAGCCGATGCCAGAGGGACACACGCCGACACATTTTCACGCATGGGTATGGCTAACTTGGACAATAACCATTCTCTTGTGCGTCTCCCTGACGCGCAATCCTCTCTATTTGGTGGTGGTCTGGTTGTGTGTGGCGATTGTGCATGCCGCAGGTGGCATGGGGGAGCTAGCTAGGGGGAGTGCTCCCTTTCCTCTCTGGCTTAGCCTTACCGTCGTGCCATTGGGGGCACTGTTTAACGCCCTGACAGTGCACGTGGGCGAGAACGTCCTCTTCGTGATCCCCGGAGAGATTCCCCTGCTAAGCGGACGCGTTACTTGGGAAGCCGCCCTCTATGGAGCAACCAACGGACTGGCGTTGGGCGTCATCCTGCTCGCTTTTTGGGTTTTCAACCGCAATGTGTCAATTCCTTCATTTTTACGGCTATTGCCGCGTGCCTTTCACTCCTTGGCAGTTGTTGGGTCGATCGCCATGACGTTTATTCCTTCCTTGCAACGACAATATCAACAGATTCAAGAAGCGCAGGCGATTCGCGGTAAGCAACTCAAGGGCATTCGCGAACAGCTCGGCTTACTCTTGCCCCTGTTGGTCAGTTCTTTGGAGCATGCCTTTCAATTGGCAGAAGTGATGACTGCGCGCGGTTTTCTTGCTTCTAAGTCACCCCTGGGACAAAAAGGCCTGCGCGTTGCTTTTTTGGGTGGATTTGGCTTCGTATTGGGTGGTTGGCTCTCGCGCTTTTGGGGCTTGCCGGGTTGGGTTGCAGGTTTGCTCTTTTGGTGCGCTTTAGCGCTTTTTGGGGCTTTGTTCTTCCTCGCGGTGCGTCAAGTGCGTTATACGACCTATCGCCCAAGCCGCTTTCGCGCCCGCGATGGTCTGGCGATGAGCGGATCTTTCTTTGTAGCACTTCTTCTTGCTTTGAATCATCTTTTTCCAGAACGACAGTTCCTTTCTTATACACCTTACCCTGCTATGACCTTGCCACCCTTCGAGCCTTTGGTTGCTTTCCTCTTGTTGGGGATTCTCAGCCCACTCCTTGTTGCCGTTTTTCCAAGACATGATTCGCTTCCATAAGGTTTCATTTCGTTACGCTCAGACAGGG
>JAOAHK010000397.1 GCA_026415275.1 Anaerolineales bacterium | reverse complement strand
GTGGCTGCTCGGCTTGCCCCAATTGCACTGGGCACTGATACTGGTGGCAGCGTTCGTCAACCAGCGTCTTTCTGCGGGGTAAGCGGTATAAAACCAACCTATGGTCGGGTCTCCCGCTATGGATTGGTGGCTTATGGCTCCTCACTGGATGTCGTTGGCGCGTTTGGCAGGAATGTTCAGGATGTTGCTATCGTGTTCGAGCTGATCGCTGGAGTCGATCCGCGCGATGCAACCACAGTCGATTTGCCCGTACCGCACATCAGCCTTGAGGAGGATACCGATCTAAGTTCGCTTCGGGTAGGTGTCCCTAAAGAATATTTCATCCCAGGCATGCAACCCCAGGTAGAGCAAGCGATCCGGCAAGCGATCCTCCACCTCCAGGAATTAGGTGCGGTCATCGAAGAAATCAGCTTGCCTCATACCGAATACGCTTTACCGGTCTATTACCTTATTGCTCCAGCGGAAGCCTCAGCTAACTTAGCCCGCTATGACGGGATTCGTTTTGGTCCGCGTCTGAGCGCAGAGACGATGTGGGACATTTTCTACCGCACGCGGGGCGAGAAATTTGGTGCGGAGGTCAAGCGGCGCATAATGCTGGGAACGTATGCACTCTCAGCAGGTTATTACGATGCCTATTACGGAAAGGCACAAAAAGTGCGCACCTTGATCAAACAAGACTTTGAACACGCCTTTCAATCGGTTGATGTTATCGCCGCCCCAATTGCACCGACAACTGCATTTCCCTTTGGGGAACACACCGACGACCCATTAGCAATGTATTTGGAAGATGTGTTTACCTTGCCAGCGAATTTAGCCGGGGTACCTGGTTTGGCTTTTCCAGTGGGTTTTGATCAGCAGGGTCTGCCAATCGGAATGCAGTTGATGGGACGCCACTTTCAAGAGGAGTTGCTCTTTCGCATCGCCCACGCCTACCAATTGACCACAGACTGGCATTTACGTGCCCCGTAGCCCGCTTGAGGTTATAATACGATAGACGGAGGTGGAGAGATACAAACAATGGGAAAGAAATCGCTGAAAATCGTTATCCCGATGGCAGGTTTGGGAACTCGTTTACGCCCGCTCACCTATAGCAAACCTAAACAATTGGTTACGTTGGCAGGCAAGGCCGTCCTCGACCATGTGCTGGATACCCTTTCAGGAATTCCTGATTGTTACGAAATTGAGTTAATCAATATTGTGGGTTACTTGGGGGAGCAAATTGAGGCGCATATTTCCAAGCACTACCCTCATCTGCGCTCTCATTATGTGGTTCAAGAAGACCCGCGTGGTCAGTCGCACGCCATTTACTTAGCCCGCCATCTGCTTGAGGGACCGATGCTGGTCATCTTTGCCGACACCCTAATCCAAACCGATCTCTCCTGTTTGCTCGACAACCATGAAGAAGCCATTGCTTGGGTAAAACCAGTGCCAGACCCACGTCGCTTTGGCGTGGCAGAATTGGGGGAAAATGGTTATGTGCGCCGCCTGATCGAAAAGCCCCAAGACCTGAGCAATAATTTAGTGGTCGTTGGTTTTTATTATTTCAAAGATGCAAAGCGATTGATAGAAGCCATCGAGGAACAAATGCAACGCGGGATCGCCATCAATGGTGAATATTTCCTGGCAGATGCGATTAATATTCTGCTCGAACGTGGTCTGAAGATGACCACACGCCCTGTAGATGTCTGGTTGGACGCCGGCACACCCGAAGCCTTGCTCGAATCCAATCGCTATTTACTGGAAAACGGCGCAGATAACAGCCAAGAAGCCAGGCAACGTTCGGATGTTGTGATTATTCCTCCTGTGTTCATTCATCCCACAGCCGAAGTAAAGTATTCAGTCATCGGACCGCATACTTCGTTGGCAGAGGGTTGCAAAGTTCACTGCAGTATCATTCGCGATTCAATCCTAGCGGAGAAGGCAGAGGTAACGGATGCAATCTTAGAAAACTCGCTGGTCGGGCGCAAGGCGCAGATCAAACGCCGCCCAGGGGTGATCAACGCCGGCGATCAAACGAGTTTGACGTTTTAGGTAATGATCGGTGATGGAGCTTGTCGAATGTCATTCTGAATATGAATATGCTGAGAAACCGCTTGCCTTTTGGTGGCAAGAGCAACGCTTAGAAATCCAAGCGATTCTTGACCAATGGCGAGTCCCTGGAGGGAAAGGCTTCCGGGTTAGAACTAAGGACGATCAAATTTTTGAACTTTTTTACGGGGAGTTGTTTGACGAATGGCGAATCTACCAACCTTAAACCCTGCTCATCCATCCATCCCATCTGTTCCTGCTGTCCCCTCGAAAGGAGAATCTGTGGACAAAAAGTATCTCTCAGAACGGGTGGTCAATCTCAAGCCATCCGGCATTCGCAAGTTCTTTGATATTGTGGCAACCATGCAGGATGTGATCTCTCTCGGCATTGGTGAGCCCGATTTTGCCACCCCCGAACGAATTGTTCGGGCAGGCATCCGCTCTTTAGAAAATGGCGAAACGCATTACACGTCCAATATGGGGCGATTTGCCCTGAGGCAAGTCCTCTCCGAGCATCTCTATCAGCGTTATCAAGTAACCTACGATCCAGCAACAGAAATCATCATCACCGTTGGAGTCTCCGAAGCGCTCTATCTAGC
>JAOAHK010000396.1 GCA_026415275.1 Anaerolineales bacterium | reverse complement strand
TCAGTACCCACCTCTTGGTGTGAAGGCGGTAATGTTGTACTATTTGTTGAAGGGATCGGTTGATGGAATATAGAACACGAGAAGAGCATCCCATCTTTCCGAATGTGGTCATGGAGAGTTCGGAATACTCTCCAAACAAATGTGTTTTTCGGAATGATGAAGTTGGCGTCTGGCTATATCATGCCAACTGTATTGAATTCATGGATATCCTGATCGAAAAATTCCCCACAGGGAAATTTGATCTGATCTTTGCCGACCCACCTTATTTTCTTTCCAATGGTGGAATTACCTGCCATGCGGGAAAGATGGTGAAAGTGGACAAAGGAACTTGGGATAAATCGCAGGGTGCAGAATTGAACCATGAGTTCAATTTAGCCTGGCTCTCCAGGTGTCAAAAATTGCTCAAACCCAACGGTACCATTTGGGTTTCTGGAACACACCATGTGATTCATTCGGTTGGCTTTGCCATGCAGCAACTGGGGATGAAAATTCTTAATGATATAACCTGGGAAAAACCGAATCCTCCTCCGAATCTATCTTGTCGCTATTTCACTCACTCAACCGAAACTATCATTTGGGCAGCGAAAAACGAGAAGTCTAAGCATTATTTTAACTACGAACTGATGCGTCAGTTAAATGCGGGCAAGCAAATGAAGTCCGTCTGGACAATCCCTGCTCCTAACGGAGAGGAGAAGGAATTTGGCAAGCATCCGACTCAAAAACCGGTTGCGCTGTTAGAAAGAATTATTTTAGCCTCGACGAGAGAAGGAGATCTAGTCTTCGATCCGTTTGCGGGCAGTTCAACTACCGGGGTTGCTGCAATCAAAACCGGCCGCAAGTTTGTTGGCACAGAGCTTGAAGCTGAATACATTGAATTATCCATTGCTCGCCTAAAGCAGGCAATCGCAGTGCGCCAAACCACTTTTGACTTTCTGCTTGCGGGTTAGCGTATGGATCGAGAAGAAGCGGTGCAAAAATTGAAGGCGCTGATCGGAAAAGATTTGGTTGCGCTTGCCCAAGAATACAATATCCCAATCTGGATAGGTGAGCGAAAGAACAAAGGATGGGCAGGTCATGTCATCGAACGCTACTTGGGATTGCCATTAAATTCGGCTCAAGCGCCAAATTTCGGATCGTGGGAACTAAAGATCGTGCCACTCAAAAGACTAAGCAAGGGCGGGATTACGGTCAAAGAGACGATGGCAATTACTATGATCGATCCTTACCATGTGGCTCATACCCCTTTTGAGGAGAGTCATTTATTGCTCAAACTCAAGAGGGCAATTGTGTGTGCCCGCCTTTTCGAGTCGCAGCAGGAAGAGCGGTCAATTTTGATGAAAGTGGCTACATTTGACCTTAGCGACCCGAAAATTTACGAGCAGATCAAAAAAGATTACGAAGAGGCGCAAAGGTGCATTCGCGAAGAAGGTTTTGAGTGCCTAACTGGCAGAATGGGTGGGTTGATTCAACCGAGGACAAAAGGAGCAGGACACGGAAGCACCAGCAGAGCCTTCTATGCCCGTAGAAACCTTGTTCTGAAAATTTTGGGGATATAAAACTCAAAGATGTCTATGGTTCTAACACCCCTTCGGGGATTTCCCCTTGTCAAAAGCGGCGATGATCTGGTTGAGCTGACTGTCCAAGCTCTCTCGGTGAGTGGAATAACGCTTCGGGAAGGTGATATTCTGGTCTTTGCCCAAAAGGTCGTCTCCAAGGCCGAAGGGCGATGGGTGAATTTGGCGACAGTCACCCCATCATCCCGTGCCACAGAATTAGCACAACAAATCGAAAAGGACCCCCGTCTGGTAGAAGTGATTTTGAGGGAGAGTCGTGCCATTCTGCGCACTCGACCCGGCACGATTGTTGTCGAACATCGTCTTGGTTTTGTGTGCGCCAACGCCGGCATCGATCACTCCAACGTTGCCGGGACAGGCACGGAACAGGAAGAGTGGGTGCTGTTGTTACCCGAAGACCCCGACGCTTCAGCAAGGCGGTTGCGTGCGGGCATTCAGGATCGCTTTGGCTTTCCGATAGGAGTGATGATCATCGACTCGCATGGGCGCGCGTGGCGATTGGGCACAGTGGGGGTAGCCATCGGCTTAGCGGGGGTGCCGGGCTTGGTAGACTTGCGTGGCAAACCCGATCTTTTCGGCTACCGCTTGCGCATCACGCAGGTGGGCGCCGGCGATGAACTCGCTGCAGCAGCTTCCCTGGTTATGGGGCAAGCCGCCGAAGGCACGCCGGTGGTACATGTGCGCGGCTTTCCCTACCCGTTGCGTGAGGCGAACCTGAGCGAACTCTTGAGACCACTAGAACAGGACTTATTTCGATAAATGGCTCTGTGGTGAAGATGATAAACTCGAAAAAATCTTGCCCCTTTCCCCCACCCCTGCCCCTCTCCCATTGGGAGAGGAAAATCCCCTTCCTCCCCTTGCGGGAGAGAGGTTGGGGGTGAGGGCGAGAGGTGCCGCGCTTGTCAGATTTTTATCTATGTTTACAAAAGAGCATTGGTAACTCCGTATGGAAAAACACTGGAAATTCTTCTGGGAGTCTTTAGACCGCCTGCTCGAAGAAGGTGAAATCATTGTTGACCGACCACAAGGTTCGGCACATGGCTGTTTTCCGAATGTGCG
>JAOAHK010000395.1 GCA_026415275.1 Anaerolineales bacterium | reverse complement strand
CCCTTCAGCACTGCCTGGAGCGAAGGGCGCGAACCCCGTCCGGAGGTCATCCAAACCTGCGGCTTAGAAGAATGCGTGCGCCAAGGCAAAGCGGCCATTGGCTGGGATCAGAAGTTTGGCAATCCCGAGTGGCATGGAGTGCCCGGCAAGCCGCACTTACGCCGCGGCATCGGCGTTGCGCTGGTCAAGCAAGGCACAGCAATCCCCTATTTGGACATGGGCGGCGCCAGCATCAAGATGAACGACGATGGGTCGTTCAACCTGCTCATCGGAGCAACCGACCTTGGTACCGGTTCGGATACCGTCTTAGCACAAATGGCTGCCGAGGTGCTAGGCGTGGAAGTGGAGGATGTGATTGTTTATTCCTCAGACACCGACTTCACCCCCTTTGACAAAGGCGCCTATGCCTCTAGCACTACGTATATCTCCGGCGCGGCGGTGGTCAAAGCTGCCCAACAGGTCGCCGAACGCATCCGCCTGCGCGCGGCGCGCATGTTGAACAAAGGCGCAAATGGCAAAGAAGAAATAAACCCAGAAACATTGGTGTTGCGGAAGGGGAGGGTGTTCGCCCCTGACGGGCGCAGCGTTTCCCTAGCAGAGGTCGCTCACAATGCCCTGCATCAGGAGGATCAAGAGCAAATTATGGGCGTTGCCTCCTACTACTCTCCTGTTTCTCCCCCGCCGTTTGCTGCCCAGTTCGCCGAAGTGACTGTCGATATCGAGACCGGGCAGGTGACGGTGGATAAACTGGTGATGGCGGTGGATAGCGGGGTGATCGTCAACCCGCTCACCGCTTCAGGGCAAATCGAAGGCGGCATGACCCAAGCTTTGGGCTATGCTGTCTGCGAAGAGATGCGCTACGACGCGCAGGGGCGGGCGCGGGAACGCGATTTGCGTCACTACCACATCTTCCATGCCCACGAAATGCCCGAAATGGAGACCATCTTTGTCGAAACCTTCGAGCCCTCTCACCCGTTTGGAGTCAAAGCCGTGGCAGAAATCCCCATGGACGGAGTCGCCCCGGCGGTAGGCAATGCAGTGTTGGATGCCTGCGGGGTTAACATCGACGATAACCCCATCACCCCAGAGAAAGTTTGGCGAGCGTTACAAGCCCGGCAACAGGAGTCAGCAGCATGACCAGTATTTATGAGGCGATTGTCGAACTAGAACACCAAAACCGCCCGGCGGCGCTATGTACGGTGGTGCGCAGTCAAGGATCTACGCCGCGGCGGGCGAGCAGTAAGATGTTGGTTTACCCCGATGGGAGCATCTTGGGAACGGTGGGCGGCGGAGAGATGGAGCGGCGCGTAATCGAAGAAGCCAAGCAAGCTATTCAGGAGGGACAGGCGCGCTATCTTTCCTACAGTATGGCCGACCCGGCGCGCGGTGACCCCGGGGTGTGTGGAGGACAAGTGGAAATTTATGTCGAACCGATCAACCCCAAACCAACGTTGGTGGTTATAGGGGCAGGGCATGTCGGCAAAGCGGTTGCCTCTCTGGCACGCTGGTTGGGCTTTCGCGTTGCTGTGTGGGATGACCGCCCAGAGTTTTGCAACCCAGAATTTATCCCCGATGCCGACGAGTATCACCTCTGCCCGCTGCCAGAGCTGCCGCAACGAATAGAGATCACTCCTTGGCATTATTTGGTGCTGACCACGCGCGGGGCGGACTTAGATGTGCAAGGGCTGCCGGCGCTTTTGGAAAGCCCAGCCGCCTATATCGGGGTGATTGGCTCGCGGCGCCGCTGGGCAACTACGCGCAAAAATTTATTGGAAAAAGGAGTTAAGGAGCAACTTTTAGATCGCGTAATCTCGCCAATGGGATTAGAATTAAACGCCGAGACGCCTGAAGAAATTGCCGTGAGCATCCTAGCTGAGATCATCATGCTGCGCAATGGCGGTCACGGCGGGCGAATGTTCTTAAAGGTAGCAGAAAAATCTAACGAAATGGAGTGAACGATGTGGCACCATTATCATAGTGTAACCTCTTTAGAAGAAGCCGTTCGAATCCTGGCAAAGGAAAAAGAAAAAGCGCGCATTATCGCCGGGGCAACCGATCTAATTCTTGAGATCGAGCGCCAAGTGCGACGTGGCATCGAGACTTTGATCGACATCACCCGTGTCCCCAATTTGGATCAGATCGTGCTCGATGAGGATGAAGTGATCCATCTTGGACCGATGGTGACGCACAACCACTGCGTTGCTTCTAAGCTATTGCACGAGCGCGCCTTTCCTCTGGTTGCAGCCGCGTGGGAAGTGGGTGCGCCGCAAATTCGCAACCGCGGCACGGTAGCAGGCAATCTGATTACCGCCTCACCTGCCAACGATACGATACCCCCGTTGATGGCTTTGAATGCCAAGGT
Source organism: Anaerolineales bacterium (assembly GCA_026415275.1). Classification (GTDB taxonomy): domain Bacteria; phylum Chloroflexota; class Anaerolineae; order Anaerolineales; family UBA4823; genus NAK19. The sequence goes on along the minus strand of JAOAHK010000395.1, from coordinate 298 downwards.
GACTTTGCTCTCTGCACAAGGCGAGCGGGTTGTGCCGTTGAGCGAATTTTATACCGGCGTGCGTCAGACGGTGATGCGCCCAGACGAGATGTTGGTGGATATCTCTTTCCCGGCGATGGCAGCAAACCAACGCGGCACGTTTATCAAGCTTGGCTTGCGCAAAGCTCAAGCCATTTCGGTGGTCAATGCTGCTGTGGTGGTCACCTTTGAAGCGGATGATTCAAAACCAATTCACGAACGTCGCGTTGCACAAGTTGCCATTACACTAGGGGCGGTAACGCCGATCATCGTCCATGCC
>JAOAHK010000394.1 GCA_026415275.1 Anaerolineales bacterium | reverse complement strand
ACATTTGCGAGGCGCAAGCCATAGACAAACCCATGAGCGCCAGCACCTAAACCAAAATATTCAGCGTTTTTCCAATATTGTAAATTGTGTTGGCAAACATAAGCTATGTTTCCATCACGGAGTTTTGCCCAATTGGAAATTTCATAATGCAAATATCCCGCATTTGAGAGCATATCTCTTGCTAATTCATAGCAATCAGCCGCTAAATCTGTATCGGGTCTTGGATACAATCCCATTTGAATCCATTCTTGCAAGGATGTATCATCCTCAACTGTAAGACTATACAAAGAAAGATGCTCGACACCGAGAGACAAAGCTGTTTCTAACGAGTTGGTCCAGTCTATTAGCGTTTGGGCAGGTAAACCGTAAATGAGATCAAGATTGATATTAGAAATGCCTACCGATCGAGATAATTCTACAGATTGAACCACATCAGCTACGGAATGGACACGCCCTAAAAGCCGAAGTTCATGTTCGTTCGCAGATTGAAAACCGAGACTGATCCGATTAATACCTAAACTTACATAAGCACGAAGCTTCTCAAGGGACAGAGTGCCTGGGTTCGCCTCTAAACTGATTTCGATATTATCTCCAAATCCAAAATTTTGCTCTAACGAGACCAAAATACGCTCCAAAGCCTCTGCAGATAATAAAGAGGGTGTTCCCCCGCCAAAGTAAAGGGTGTGGATTTTCTTGTAGTAGGCTTCAGGCAAATTCTCTCCGATAAATTCAATCTCTTTACACAGTGACTGCACATAAAGGGGGATCAGCTCATCCAAACCTGAATAAGTGTTAAAATCACAATAACTACACCGCTGCACACAGAATGGAAAATGCAAATATACACTGACTTTCATCTTCGATGAGTATATCATTAGCTTCGATTTCTTTGCCCTTTACTTCACCTTATAGGCTGGTATAATCCCCTGCGCTGATAAAAAACATAATCAGAAACTATGAGCAACGAACCGTCCTCAAAACCAACCCGTATCTGTCCGACCTGCGGCACTCGTTTATCTGAACATTCGCAGCGGTGTCTCGTTTGTGGCACGATATTAAACCCTCAAGCGCAGGCTTCTGCGCCTTCAAAGCCCATCCAAGGCTCGCGCATGCCTGAGATCACCTTGACCTTGCCTGCTGCGATCGGTTTTCTGGCTCTATTTTTAGCTATTGGGGCTGGCTTGGTCTACATCGCTCTTCAACAGACTGGTCAAGTTGCCGAACCGACCCTCACCCCAACCCTTACTGTGACCCCAACAGCAACTTTCACAGCAACCCCCTTAACCCCAACAGCTACCAATACACCAGAACCCAGTCCTACACCTTTATCGTACAAAGTAGCAGCGAACGATACTTGTTCGTCGATTGCTTTCGCCTTTGGCGTATCCATTCAAAGCATTGTTCTTTTGAATAACCTTCCCGCCACTTGTGATACCCTCTATATTGGCCAAACCCTCTTGATTCCTCACCCCACACCAACCCCAACACCTTTTCCAACTGCAACCCTCAGTCCGGCTGAAGCCACAGAAGCAGCATGTACAAAAATCGAGTATATTGTTCAAGATAACGACACGTTGAGTAAAATTTCCGCCAACTACAATGTGCCCATTGCAGTCCTAAAGTCTTATAATGGTCTAGTGAGTGACATTGTTCAAGTTGGACAACCCCTTGTAATACCACTCTGTGAGCGGCGGGGTACACCAGGTCCCACGCCAACATTTACACCTCCTCCTCCTTATCCACCACCCAATCTCCTTTTACCTCAAGATGGTGCTCCTTTCACTCTAGCAGATCAAACGATAATACTTCAATGGGCTTCTATCGGAGTGTTACGGGAGAATGAAGCCTATCAGGTCAATATTGTTGATATCACTGAGGGGGGCGAACGCAAAATTGTCGATTATGTCATCGACACCAAATACATTGTTCCAACTAGTTTTCGCCCCACCGACTCACGGCCGCATGTCATCCGTTGGTGGGTGACTACCGTTCGGCAGGTTGGTACTGACGAAAACGGCAATCCGATTTGGACGCCCGCTGGAGCAAATAGCGAACAGCGAGTTTTTACCTGGAGCGGCGTAGCAGGCACACCAGCTCCATAACTATTAATCAACAAAAACGAAACCTAATTTTTACTAATGGGGCAGGGTTTGCAATCTGACTAATCCCTTTACAGCTAATACTGGTTTTTCAGCGCATCTGCGATGGACAAATCGATTTCAAATCGAGTTCACCTAACCGCATCCTCGTTCCTTGCTATAAGAGTCATTTAGGGGAATTTTCACGCCCTTTTGTTCTTCAACTATCATCTCTAACATACGCGTCGTAACCGACTTTGGCCTCTCGATTGGCGCACCTAATGCCCGAGCCCAAACTGTATTAGCTGTGACACCTAAAATTCGACTGACACCAAAGAGTACGGTATAAAATCCACCCGGATCGTTTTCTTTGCTATCTAGTACCCCAAAATATCTCTGCAAGACGCCGCTTATTGCATCCACATTCGGCCATGGGCTTTTGGCTTTTCCTTGTTGACGCAGAACCTCTGGCACCACTTCATAGACCAATTTCGCCAAACGGAACAAGTCATAGTCTGGCATAACCCGCTCACCATATTCCAATTGAGCAGTAAAGCGGGGATCCTGTCTCTTATACACATCT
>JAOAHK010000393.1 GCA_026415275.1 Anaerolineales bacterium | reverse complement strand
ACGCCGGTACAGGCAACCCCCGCACCGACCGCCGATCCAATAACAATATTATATCATACCTATGGGTAAGCACAGAAACATGTAGGGCGAAATTTATTTCGCCCTACATGTGATTTCATCAAGAAGAATTTCAGGCAGTAGATGGTTTAGTAAACGCCCTCGGGCAGGGTGGCAATCTCACCCTTGATGATCTTTTGCACGAGATCGGCAATTTCTTGCTTCAGCGAGTCGGGGACTTGTCCCTCCCATTCGGAGCCGTACTTGAGACCGACACCGCCGTTCTCCAAGGTGCCGATCCAATTGCCGCTTTGGAAGTTGTTGTTGATTAACATCTCAATCGTCTCAAGGACGAAGAGATCCATGTTCTTCATGGCGTTGCTAAGGACGTATTTTGCTTTATCAGGATTGGCAAGCGACCAGTCGTTATCAACGCCGATGAGCAAGCCAAAATCACGCTCCTCCATCACAGCTAGAGTGCCCAGGCCGACCGGACCAGCAACAGGCATGATAATGTCTGCGCCTTCATCCATCAGGGTCTCGCCCATCTTGCGTCCGTCATCGGTGCTTTCGAAGTTGCCCACTTCCAATCCTTGACGCTTTTCTACATCCCAGCCTAACACCTGAACGTTGGTTCCATGCACTTTGTTATATTCAGCAACGCCCAACGCAAAGCCATCCATGAACTTGGTTGTGGCAGGGAAGGCGATGCCCACATAGGTGCCGACCTTTCCAGTCTTGGTCATTCCGGCTGCAAGGTAACCGTTCAGGAAGGTAGCTTGGTCAATAGCGAAGCCGCTGCCGCGCAGATTAGGGAATTGGAGATAGTCAACGTCAATGGTAGCGAAGAGTTGATCGGGGTTAGCTTGGGCTGCTGCAGAGGTGGCATCTGCAAGTAGGAAGCCTACGGTGATGATCAGGTCACAGCCTTGCTCAAGGAAGGCATTGATGTTGACTTCGTAGTCAGCTTGCTGCTGCGATTCGAGGTATTTTCCCTCGACCAAATCGGGATATTTCGCCATGGCATCTTGAACACCCTTCCACGCCGTGGCATTGAAGGATTTGTCGTCAATTCCACCGACATCGGTCACTTGGCAGATTAGGAATTTCTTGGCTGGTGCTTCGGTTGCTGCTGGTGCCTCGGTCGCTGCCGGTGCCTCGGTCGGCGTTGGCGCTTCTGTTGCGACTGGGGCTTCGGTGGCTGCTGGTTGTTGCGGTTCTGGGGTCGGGGTGGCTGCTGGTGCGCAGGCTGCAACCAACAACGAGAGCAAGACGAGTAGGGATAGGATTTTTACAAATCGATTCATGTTTTTCTTCTCCTCTTCTGATGTGGGTTTTACGAACGGGTTTGCTTATCTGCAAACCAAAAGAATTATAACCGAAATTGATTGGGGAGATTGGCGGAATCGAGGGTCATTTTAGAAAATTGGTTACCTGAATCACTTGTCTTCCACGGCGCTTACGTGTCAGGCTTAGGGTTGGGTTAGAACCATCCTAAGGCACATCTTTGTTGGATTCTCAGATAACGATCAAGATGATCTTGAAAATTTATCTGCTGATATACCGAGTTGTTCGATCGAATGGGATCGTTTATTCCCCGCCAATAAGGGGGGCAATTAGGATTGTGGGTAAACAAGGTACTTGTAATGGAATGAGGGTTCTTTGGTGACTTTTTCGCGAGGCTTGCATCGGTGTTGGTGTTGGCGGTGTATAATTCAGCCAGTGGAGATTCCAATGCATGCCCCAAAAATTTACTATTCTGACGAAAAAATTCTCCTAATTCAAGATGACATCCTGACCACTAGGGCAATTGAGCCGAGCAGTATCGACTTGATTGTGACCTCTCCCCCCTATAACGTCGATATCCAATACAACTCTCATCGAGATGATATCTCCTATACTGAGTATCTCGATTTTACCCGCGCCTGGCTGGAGAAATGCTATCAGTTTCCCAAAGATGACGGTAGAGCTTGTCTGAATATACCGCTCGATAAAAACAAAGGCGGTCAACAAAGTGTAGGGGCTGACATTACCACAATCGCCAAACAAATCGGTTATCAATACCATTCAACCATCATTTGGAACGAAGGAAATATCTCACGACGCACAGCATGGGGGTCATGGATGAGCGCGAGTGCGCCATTTGTCATTGCACCAGTGGAATTGATCGTGGTGTTGTACAAAAAACGGTGGCGGAAGACCAGCGGCAGTGGCATCTCAGATATTACCCGCGATGAATTTATGAATTGGACAAATGGTGTTTGGGTTTTTAGTGGGGAAAGCAAAAAAAAGATTGGACATCCTGCTCCTTTTCCACTGGAGTTACCTCGCCGCTGCATCAAGCTCTTCAGCTTTGTTGGGGATACAGTTCTTGACCCATTTGCTGGCAGTGGGACGACCTTAATTGCTGCAGCTTTGCTCAACCGTAGGGGGATCGGGGTTGAGATTGACGCTAAATATTGTGAACTTGCTAAAAAGCGGATATTTTCCTCTCCAGAGTTGAAACAACAATTGTTGCCCATTGGAGATCAGTAAAGTGGCAAAAACAATTGCTCAACTTGTTTTGGAATATTTCATCGCTCATCCAAACCAAGACCTTGAACATGGGCGCGTAGTTGATTGGGTGACAGAACAGTGGCTTAAGGAACATCCTTCCCCTCCCCGCGATCCTTGGCGAGCTATACGTACG
>JAOAHK010000392.1 GCA_026415275.1 Anaerolineales bacterium | reverse complement strand
GCTCTTGAACTTGAGTGACCTTGCCCGCGAGGTCGGGTCCTCGGCGAACACCATCAAAGAATGGCTGTCCCTTTTGGAAGCCAACATGCAAATCTTCTTCATGCGCCCGTTTGCGCGGAATTTGGGGAAGAGATTGGTCAAATCCCCCAAAGTATACTTTACAGATAGCGGGTTGTTATGCTATCTCCTTGGGTTGCGTGACGTTCATGGGTTGGCTGCTAGTCCGCTTAGTGGAGCCGTTTTTGAAAATTATGTCATCGCTGAGATCTACAAGAGAAAAATGCATCAGGCTGAAGAGTGTCTTTTATATTTTTGGCGCACCTCAAGTGGTCAAGAAGTCGATCTGGTGATTGAGGATGGCCATCGACTAATCCCCATTGAAATCAAGCAAACAGCCACTCCCTTCCCTGATATGGCAAAAGGGTTAGTAGCTTTTAAGTCCCTTTTTGCTGAACAGGTTACCCAAAGTTACTTAATTCACAGCGGAGACCAAATCTTACCTTTAGGGAGAGATATTTTAGCGATTCCTCTTTCCTCTTTGTGAGATCCTATGCCGCCTGCTCTTCCTCTACCGCTCAAAGTTCCGCTCAAGCATCTACGCTGGCAAGCGCGTCGTTGGCGAGCCGGCTTGCGCTGGGGATTTGGCTAGTAATCCAGCCTGCCGGCCGTCTTGGGCAATGCCATGCCCAAATCAGGATCGCACTTGATTATTCAAGCGTTGCAGGGTTTGACACGCATTGCACCCTTTGTCAATCCGGGCTTTCCTCCCGTCAACCGCGCCGAGGACAACCGCAAGTTGGACGACTCCGAAACCCTGCGCAACCTGCAAAGTTTGCGAGCAGGGGATATTGCCTATGGCTATATCCAAGCCCGCGAGCCCTTTCTCTCACTGCTTACGCAACCCAAATATGCTACGATTTTTGTCTATCGTGACCCGCGTGATATGTTGGTTTCGCATGTTTTCTATGCTACGCAGATGCATCGTGGACACGGGATGCACGAATACTATACCCAACGCTTGAGAGATATGGAGCAGCGCTTGAACGCCGCTATTTATGGCGTAGATGAACCAGATGCGCGGCTATCAGGGGTGCGTCAAAAGTACTTGGATTATCTTGGCTGGCTGGAAACACCTGGAATTTTGTGCCTGCGTTTTGAAGATCTGATTTTAAACCGCCGACAAGCTCTCAACCGTATTTTGGATTATTTGGGCGAACGGGGGTTTGAATTGCGTGTGACTTTGGAGCAAGCAATCCTCGCCTTAGAAGAAGCTATTGTCCCCAAACGATCAGGCACGTTTCGCAAGGCTCAGCCCGGCAATTGGCGGGAATATTTTAGCGAGGCAAACAAAAAAGCCTTCAAGAACGTGGCAGGCGATCTCTTGATTCGATTAGGCTACGAAAAAGATAACAATTGGTAAAAGAGAAATGCATTTCGCAGAAGTTGAAATCTAGCGAACAAATTACAGGTATAGGAGTTGAGTATGAAATTTTGCACGGTGATCAGTTGCATCGATGGACGCATCCAATTGCCCGTCAATCGGTATGTCCAAGAAAGATTTGGGGCAGAGTACGTGGATACCATTACAGAAGCCGGAGTCAATAGGGTCATTGCGGAACAGAGCTCCTCAACCATCCTCGAATCGGTGCTGCACAAATTATCGATTTCAATCACTGCGCACCGTTCTTGCGGCATTGCAGTAGTTGGACACTATGATTGTGCCGGCAACCCCAACCCGCCCGAAATCCAGGCTCGCCATATTCTCCAATCGGTCGAGTATTTGCGTGAGGTCTACCCAGAGATGGAAGTCATTGGTTTATGGGTGGATGAAAATTGGCAAGTTCATGAGATAGACGAGAACCAAGGTTAACTCCTCAGCGAACGCTTCTCAAGTTAAGCTGAGTGAAGGTTACTTTCCTGTGGTAATGAAAGGCAAGATTACGAGGATTCCGACGGCCGATGTTACGCCGTGGACGTGCGTAATGAGGAGCAGAAAGAGTGCCAAGAGCAATATCCCAATGTTAAATGGAGTGAGGAAGAATTTTGAGGAAGGTAGGATCATACCAGCGAGTCTCCTGAGTCCATTCTAGGGTAAGTCCAACCTACGCTAATAACCGGCAAGAAGAAAGAAGAACCGTATCTCGTATGAAGAGTTTTGTATTCGCTACCATCTCGCCTCCGTGATGTGTAAGTGGCTAACGTCTAGCTTGAGGGGCATGAAGAGAGCAAACGAAACTTGCTGACGGAGCGTCCCTTTCGAAGTGTTTGTTAGGCATGGTTTATTGTATCATCTGGTGTGATAACCACTTCTGGTTGATCGCGGGGGATCAAAATGCCACTCTGGACTACAGCGAGGACGGGCGGGCCTCCGCTAGCGGCTCGCCAGATTTTGGCTGGATAGGTTTGTGCATCAGGTTTCCATCCTTGGGGGACGAACTCAAACTTCCAATCGGGTTGATTGGGTTCCCTTACAATGGCATAGTAGAAGGTATCGGTATCCCAACACTTCATTGATACGATAACTTCGCCATTCGTTGGTGTACCAGAATCGTATGCTGAAATTGCGGCTACGATATTCGGTCCAGCCTTACGTTCAAAGAGGCTGATCAAGCCGAAGAAGAGAGCGAACATCAAAGGTATCGGATGCCAAAAGATTATTGCTGCAATGATGCCCAATGCCGCAATGAACAACAGCCAATTGTGAAAATGGGCTGCATAGCTCAAAGT
>JAOAHK010000038.1 GCA_026415275.1 Anaerolineales bacterium | reverse complement strand
CCTTAGCGGTTCACCCCGATTATCGGCGGCGGGGCATTGCCACAAAATTGCTCAAGACCGCCTTGCGAGAATGCGCCCGCCTCGGGATGCGCAGTGCCACTTTAGAGGTACGCGCCGGCAATTTGGAAGCTCAAGCATTATACCGCCGGTTTGGTTTTGAAGTGGTCGGCCGCCGCCGCGCCTATTATCAAGACAACCACGAAGATGCACTGATTATGACATTGAGCCAGATCGCGGAATCAGAAAGACCTAATCGACAATAAACAACTTGGCGCCGACCTCGGTGTGGGAGCGATGTGGTTCGGCGTCATCAGCCACCTGATAGCTCATGCCCGGTTTCAAAACAAAAGTGCGCCCGTCCTTCAATTCGGTGTGCAGTTCCCCTTCCAGGCAGAGCAAGATATGTCCTTTCGAGCACCAATGATCGGCATAATAACCGGGGGAATATTCCACCATGCGCACACGAATTTGATCGAACTGTTGGGTACGCCAATAGGCAACACCGCGCTCTCCTTTATGTTCGGTGGGCTCGATCTGCTCCCAATCGGTCACCCCGAAGGGAATATTTTCCATTTTCATAGCTAGCACTCCCTTGATAAATTTCCAAACGTACTCATTCTAGGGTTTCTTGCCCCAATAATGCATTTGCCTTTTCATGCAGTCTGCTCACGCAAGGGCAACAAAACTCCACAATATGGACAATGCGCCGCATTGGGATGATCCCACTGCACAGCATTGGCACCCAACGGGGCGCCGCACTTCGGGCAATCGCTCGGCAAAAGGTGGAACGGATAAGGTCGCGTTGAGGAGGAGGACTCAGCCACTGTGGAAGTTCCTTCTTCACCGCCTACCTCCTGATCTCCCTCGCTCTCGAAAGCACCCGGCATTTTTTGCATCAAGATCGCTTCGAGAATGGAACTCAATGCTACGAGGACGAGAATCCCTGGCCACCACCAATTCTGCCATGCGAGAATAGCAATTCCAATCAGCCAAATTGCTCCGTGAATTCTGCGCCATGGTTCGGTGAGCTTAGGTTTCGCTTTCTTTTTGCCCATTAGACCTCCTTGTAGCAATTTGCTAGTGATCCTCCAACAATGAGAGATGTTTTGAGGAATTAAATTGCACTAATCTCTCCCAGTTTATACGTCCATCCTCACAAAAATTCTCAATAAATTGCTGGGTAAACACGTTTATTGTGCGGGAGTAATTCTCTAAAAATTCTTCATTGTGTTCTTTAGCCCGATGTCCTAAGGGTTCAATAATTTCTAGGTATAAACGCTCATTTCCAGAGATGAATTCCCAAAATGATTGTCCACATAGTTTCCAATAATCTCCTTTGTTTGGTTGACGATCGACACCGTAACAGCATCCATTCACCGCTTGAATGTTTTGCTTCCAACCTGAGGTTTGCAGAATACGCTTCGCTTTCTTGAAATTTTCGACCATCCGCTTGACCTGGCTGCTATTCCCCCAATTCGGCCCCGATTTTATAGAGACAATGTAGAGGGTTTGATCGCGCTCAAACTCTAAGTCAATTCCCTCAGCAGCAGATTTTCTCCCATTAAATACTTTATTACAAACATAAATAGCCAAGCTCTCTAAGAATTCTCCAAAGATTGCTTCTTCTTGAGATGAGAGATGAGCATCCAATAATCCTTTTACCAAGTCTTGGGCGGTGGAAATATTCTTAGCACGAAAAAGATAAGGGTTTTTGCGCTTGAGAATAGTGGATAGATGAAGCCTCTGAATGTTTTCTGCACGACGGTGATGAAAATCGCCAATGTTGGCTTCGACAAACTCGGTGACTTCATTCAGGCTCAACGCTTTCATACGGTTCGGTTTCCTCCAGTAAGCTAAGTTGCCTAGCAGGTAGATGAGCAAGGGGAGGAATAATCGCCTTTGCAAGTTGATAATATTCCGGCAAGATCTCAATACCAATTGCGTTGCGCCCCATCCGCTGGGCTACCCGTACTGTCGTCCCTGAACCCATAAAGGGGTCTAGCACCCAATCCCCTTCTTGGGTGAACAAGCGGATAAACCATTCGGGGAGGTCATCTGGAAATACCGCACTATGATTACGATTTTTCGTTTCTGTAGCCAGGTGCAACACATTGGTCGGATAGGCTTTCTGGCGCCCGATCCAATTTGCCACCCGTTTGCCAAAGCCACTGCCTACACGCGAGTTATCGCGAATCCGGTCTGTCTGACTCAATCGTCTCAACCGTCTTTCTGCCCAATCCCCCATTGGCACCATGACAGCCTCTTGAAACATCCTAAATTTACGCGCTTTATTAAACTGCAAAAGGCGTTCCCAAGCGTCTCGAAAGCGGTTAGGCCATTTGCCAGGGTATGCATTCTTTTTATGCCAAATAAACTCTTCTGTCCAGAGCCAACCTTGCTTCCGCATGGCAAGGATTAGTTCAATCACATAGGTATGTCGTTCGCCGTTGACAACTTTTTCCTTAATGTTGAGAATGAAAGTACCACTAGGCTTTAGCACGCGATATAACTCTTGCGAGATTGGTAGAAACCACTCAACATATTGGTCGGGTTTGATTCCTCCATATGAATTAGCACGGCTATCGGCGTAAGGAGGAGAGGTGAAAATTAGATCAATAGAATCATCCGCCAAATGCTTCAGTTCTTTTGCGCAATCACCGAGAATCAAACGGGCTTCGACAGTTGTCATACCTTGCTTGTTTTTGATCTGCCAATGCAGAAGTACCTTTTGTTTATGACTATATCATAACTTTTGAGAGAGAAAAAGAGAATAGCAAATAAAAAAGTTATGCATCGCTTCACTGTAACAGGTTATCCCCCTATGAATTCACCTCTGTCATTTTGTCTATACCATATACCACTTTGCGTGTTTGACCCCAAAAGTTTCTCTTGTGGGAGAAAACCTCAAGAAATTTGGTGATTTTTGCCGATTCCCTCTTGATTTTTAGCAAATTTTCTTGTATAATCACACAAATTACATCACCTAGCAACCAATAAGCCCAACTTGTACCATATACCACTTTGTTCATTTTGGAACAAAAAATGCTAAAAATAAAGAAAGTGGTATAAATGACCAGCGGACTCAACAAACCGCTTTATGTCCAAATTCAAGAACACATTGCCGAGCTTATCCTCTCCGGCAAATTACCCCCTGAGAGCAAGCTACAATCTGAGCGCGAGATCAGCGAAGAATTAGGGGTCAGCCGCATGACGGTGCGGAAAGCACTGACCGAATTGGTGAGCGAGGGTTTGTTAGAGCGCCGCCATGGTTCTGGTACCTACGTTGCCAAACCACGCGTGACTTACGAATCGCATGAACTGATCAATAATCTTAAGGCATTACGCGACCGCAATCTGGCAACTGCCAGTCAGTTGCTCGAATTCAGCGAAGTGGTTGCCAGCCGCCGTCTCGCCGAGCAACTCGAAGTCGAGATCGGGCACCCTCTCTATCGGATCGTCATCTTGCGTTTTGCCAATCGCGTTCCAGTCATTCTGGAACGCGCTTTTTTTCCCTGTTCCCGCTGTCCGAACTTAGAAGAATGGGATTTGGAAAAAACGCCCATATTTGATCTTTTGGTGGGCGTTTATGGCGCTAACCTGCAACGCATTTCGCAAACTGTGGAAGCCGTGGCAGCCAACGATGTCGTTGCTAAACAATTGCGGGTCGAGGAAGGATTTCCTTTGCTGATGCTCTCGCGCGTTCTGTATAACGCTGCCAGCGGCAAACCCATCGAATATTCGCAGGACTTTTTGCGCAGCGATTTTGCTCGCATCCACATGGAGGTTACCCTCGAGTCGCCCGTCTCGGAGGTTACGCCAATCGAGCGGTCTGTTTCAGAAGTTCACTCATCGGCCTCGGGCTAGAAAGGAGGTAGATACGGCACAAGAGAAATCGATCGCTTTTGGGATGCACCTACAGTTTCAGAAGGCGCAAAGCTTACCGAAAATAAGCTTTTGCCCTGACCTCAAAGACCTTATCTTAAATTTTTAGGAGGCAAAAAAATGGCACAAGCTGAAACAACCATCAGCGGCGATCGCCGTCTGTATGCCCGCAAAAGCTCTGGGCTGGTGCGCACCATCGGTGTCTTCGGCGCCATGGTGTTTGGCGTGCACTGCATCAGCCTGTCTTCCTCTGGATTGATCCCCTATTCATGGGTAGCGGGCGTCTGGCCAGGCAGCAGCATCATTGGCGTCCTGACGGTAGCGATGGTCCTCTGTCTCTTCCATGCCTACACCTATGCGGCTATCGGGGCGACCATGCCGCGGTCTGCTGCCGACTACACCCTTGCCAGTCGCACATTGAATGCCCCGCTCGCCTTTGCAGCAAGCTGGACCTTGGTCATCTTCAGTGCTATGGTCGCTGGGGCGCTCATTGCTTGGATTCCCTCCAGCGCACTACCTACCTTGATGCAGACCATGGGAATCGTGCTGGATAATCAAGGCTTTTTGGACTTTGCGGCTTGGTCGCAATCTGCCACCGGCATCATTGTGATTGGCACCATCTGCACCATCATTACCTTCGTAACCATGATCTTGCCCACCCGCACCATCTTACGCATCCTAGAGGTTGGATTCTTCCTTGGATTGCTCGCTTGGGTGGTGATCTACTTCCAGCTTGGTACAGCAGCGAAAGATGCCTTCCCTGCTGCTTGGGACAAATTCATGGGCGCCGGCAGCTATGCAGACCGCATTGAGCTCGCCAAGCAATACGGAATGGTTATCAATCCCAACGTAGCAGTGATGACTTTAGCCGGATTGATCATGGGCTTCTGGATTTTCTACGGCTACTACATCCCCACCTTCTTTGCTGGCGAGGTCAAGCAAGCCGAGACAACCCTTATCGCTGGCAGTTGGTCTTCTTTGATCGTCACCTGGGCGATCTTTGTCGTTGGCGCTTTGCTCCTGCAACGACTAGTGCCCCTGGAGTGGATCGCTGCCGAAAGCTACTTAAGCCAGTCGGATTACGAAGGCTTGACGATGCCTTGGATTATCTTCTATGCAGCGATTTTACGCCCCAGCTTCCCACTGCTGCTCATTGTTCTCATCGGCTGGATTTACACCCTGATCAACCTAGCGCAGACCTATTTCTTTTATTGTAGCCGTATCATCTTCGCCTGGTCTTTTGACCGCCTGATCCCCGAAAAGGTCTGCTAAATTCATCCCAAGCTGCACAGCCCGATTGTCGCCATCGCCATCATTACCATTATCGCCGAGATCGGTGTGATCGATGCTGCTCTCGGTGGCGTGATGGGTGCGCAGTTGAATTTTGTCTTCTTCGCCGTGTGTACACAACTGGTGCCAGTCACTGCGATGACTCTCTTCCCCTATCGCCGACCAGATCTCTTTGAGAACTCCTCCGCCTTCGTACGGCGAAAGATCGGCAATGTGCCTGTAGTCACAATCGTGGGTGGAATTACTCTCGCCTACTTGCTCTGGATGATCATTGCCTCCTTTGCCTTCCCTGCTGTTGGCGGTCGCATTGGTGTCGGCACACTTGGCACATTGGCTGGCTTTATTATCAGCGGATTGATTGTCTTCTACGCTGCCCGTGCCTATCGTCTCAAGAACGAGGGCATCGATATTAACTGGACTTTCCAATCCATTCCGCCTGTTTAGAGTTTCCCTCATCCCCGACCCCTCTCCCGGTCGGAGAGGGGTCTCCCCCATATATCCCCTCTCCCTAAGGGAGAGGGATAGGGTGAGGGAAAGATCATAGTCTGCGGGTCTGCATTGTACCTTACACGCAACATAACACTCATCCACCTCCCAATAGGAGAGAAAGTGGTTCACCCTCGTCTCCTATTCGAAAAGGAGATGGGAGATTTAAGGAGTAAACGATGAAACTTGGCAATTTATTCGGTGGTTCGAAGATTACTCGTATCTTATACGGGTCAGATTTTCACGGCTCTGAGCAGGTATTTCGCAAATTCTTAAATGCTGCCAATCAATATCAAGCTCAGGTGCTGATTGTCGGTGGAGACATCACTGGCAAAGCGATGATCCCGATCGTTAATGATGGAAACGGCGTATATGTGGGTTACCTCTTCGGTCGCAGAGAGGAAGCGCGCACACCCGAAGAACTCGAAAAAGTGAAACGCACAATCAGCAATGTCGGTTTCTATCCGATTGTCCTCGAGAAGGATGAAGCTGAAGAACTGGAAAAAGACCGCCAAAAATTGGATGCCCGTTTCGAAGCCGAAATGTGCAAACGAGTGCGCGAGTGGATGGTTCTAGCTGAAGAAAAACTGGCTCCCCAGAATAAGCATCTTTATTTTATGCCCGGCAACGACGATCTCGCTTCAATTGACGCTGAAATTGAAGGTTTTGAACACATTCACAACCCAGACATGCGCCGTTTTGAGATCGAAGGTGGCTATGAGTTATATGGCAATTCCAACGCCAACATGACCCCTTGGGCATGTGCCAGAGACCTGGAAGAGGAAGAACTGCAGAAAAAGCTGGATCAATTGGCAGCAATGGTACAAAATCCCGAACGGGCGATCTGCGTTTTGCATGTGCCTCCGCATAACTCCGGTTTGGACTCTTGCCCCGAATTAGATAAGGACTTAAAAATCGTCACCCAAGGCGGTCAGGTGGTCATGAAGGCTGCTGGATCGATCGCCGTGCGCAATTTTATTGAAAAGGTGCAACCGTTGCTCACCTTGCACGGTCACATTCACGAATCGCCAGGCCATACTCGCATCGGACGAACCCTATGCATCAACGCTGGCAGCGAGTATGCTGAAGGAATTATGAAAGCCGCTATTATCAATCTAGAAGACGGCAAGGTGAAAGGTCACCTGCTCATCTCTGGATAGAAAGGATCGCAATGGGTAAATACGGAGAAATCCAAGAAGATTTTTATACCGAACGCACCCGCATTCTGGATGCTCTCGCTCAGCCCGAAAATCAACATATGATCCTACGCTTAATCGGGGCATTGGCGTTTCGCACCCATTGCCCGCAATATGGCTATATCCAAGACGAGCTGGGACGCAAATTCACCGATATTGACTTTGCTTCCTACCCACGCTTTTTTAAGGACATCAGCCGCCTATTGGCAGAATTGGGCTATCAAGAGGACAAATCTGTGACACAACTCTTTAGCGAGTCGCGCCTGCTCTTTCATGATCCAGTTTATGGGCGACACATTGATATTTTCTTCAACAAGCTCGATTTTTGTCATGTGATTGACTTCACCGGCCGCTTAGAGGTTGAAACGCTTACCTTACCATTAGCAGAACTGCTGTTGGAGAAAATGCAGATTGTCCAGATCAATGAAAAAGACTTGATTGATACGATTATGCTTCTGCGTGAACACGAAGTGGGGGATCATGACCAAGAAACCATCAATGGCCCACTGATCGCTAAACTGCTCGCCAATGATTGGGGTTTCTGGCGCACCGTGACGGCTAACCTAAAGTTGGTGGACGAGGAATTAGACCATTATCAACGCCTGACCGATGAAGACCGCCAGATCGTGCGCCAACGCATTCGCACCTTGCAGGAATTGATTGAAAATGAACCGAAAACCCGCAAATGGAAACTGCGCGGTGCAGTGGGGGAACGCATCAAGTGGTACAAAGATGTTGAAGAACTGATGCACAGGTGATCCTTATGGCAGAAAAGAAATACATTTTGGCTCATGATACCGGCACCGGTGGCGATAAAGCCGTCTTGACGGATTTGCGCGGGGTGGTTATTCACTCCGCTTATCAAGACTATGGCTTATCCTATCCCAAGCCCGATTGGGTGGAACAAGACCCCGATGAACTCTGGCAAACCGTGGCAGCCACCACACGCAAGGTCATTGAGGAATCAGGTATCGACCCAAGTGAAATCTTAGGCGTGGGCATCTCCGCCCAAATGTTCAATACCTTGCCAGTTGATGAGCATTGTCGCCCGCTGACCCCGATGTTAAGCTGGCTCGATTTGCGCAGTGTGCCTCAAGCTGATCGTCTAATGGAGGGAGACACCCCAAAAAAACTCTTCCAATACACGGGCAACATCCCCACAGCAAAAGACGTGCCCCCAAAGATTTTGTGGCTTAAAGAAGAACGCCCTGATATTTGGGAACGAACAGCATACCTGTTCGATTGCAAAGAGTATATCCTCTTTAAGCTGACCGGCAAGGTGGTCACCGATTGGGTGGGGGCTTCGTGCTATTTTCTTTTTGATCCACACAAGCGCACTTGGTCAAAAGATGCTTGCGACTTGCTTGGCATTCCTCTTGAAAAACTGCCTCCTGCTCTCCCCTGTACTGAAGTCATTGGGGAGGTGACCGAAGAAGCCGCACGCCTCAGCGGCTTGCTGCCCGGCACACCGGTGGTCAACGCAGGGGGTGATGTTTCGGCAGCTCAATCGGGCGCTGGCGCAAATCGGGTCGGGAAAGCTCATCTGTGCATCGGCACCGCAACTTGGGTAGGAATCTCGGCTGATCAATTCCGCAACGATCCCGAAAAGCCTTTCTGGGGGTTGAGCCACTATCATCCTGAAAAGTGGGTCATCGCCGGTGAAATGGAAACTGGCGGTGGCGCATTAATGTGGTTTCGAGATGTCTTTTTCCAAGCCGAGTCAGAGCAAGCGCGCGCCGAGGGAGAATCAACCTATAATTTGCTCAGCAAACTAGCTAGCGAAGTGCCGCCGGGCTCAGATAAATTAATCTTCCTGCCATGGCTCTCTGGTGAACGCGCTCCAGTGTTAGATCATTACGCTAGAGGGGGGTTTATCGGTGTGCAGTTAGGGCACCATCGCGGACATTTCACGCGTGCTGTGATGGAAGGCGTTGCCTATCATATTCGCTGGATTTGCGAATCTCTGAACAAACTTGGTTTCGAATTCGAAGCGATCAATGCCATTGGGGGCGGCTGTCGTAGCGAGATCTGGCCGCAGATTATCAGCGATGTCACCGGGCACCCCTTGCACATTGTCGAGCATCCGCTGGAAGCCGGAGCGATGGCGGCTGCGCTGGTGGTTGCTGTAGGAATGGGCATTTACTCCAGTGTCGATGATATGGACGACTTGATTGGCATTAGCAGGATCGTTCAGCCCAACGGGGAACTCTCCAAGCGTTACTCAGACCTTTACCACGAATATCGCGAGTTGTATAACGCCTTGGTGCCTATCTATCGGCGGATGTACCAAATCCCATGAAGTCGATCATCGATGCACCAAAAGTAACAAGATGGGCACGTTTTTCCAATATTGCCAGCCTGAGCGGTTTGTTAACCCTCTTAGCCTCCACGCTCTTACCGTATTTCGTTCCGCGCACCCAGCTCATAGCTTCACTCTTGTTGTTGATTGGGCTCTTTACAGCGATGATCGGCATCTACTTTGCCAACCGCTGGGTGCGCAAGCCGCGCCCTGAAGCTGTGCTAGACGCTGAATTGAAGAGCCTCAGCAATAGCTATCTTCTTTATCACTATGTCCACAAAGCTGCCGATCATCTCTTGCTGACCCCCTATGGTGTAATTGTGCTAGAAACGGTAAATTTGGAAGGACGTTTCGTTTATCGCAATGGGCGATGGCGCGAATACATGAAATTGGGACGCGCCATTCGGTATATCGTTGAAGAGCACTTGGGAGACCCGGTTAAAGCAGCACTTTCTGCTCAAGAGTACCTGCGCCGGGAGTTTACAAAAAAAATCGAGGGTGGGGATGCGATTCCGGTCAATGCCATCGTTGTCTTTACTCACCCGCGTTGTGTGCTGGAATTGGAAGAGACACCAATCCCGGTCGTGAAAGCCGATCATCTCAAACGTGTCATCCCCCAGAAGGGGACGAAATTGCCTGAAGCACTCCTTCAGCACTTGCAAGCCTATTTAGGGGAATGACAATTCGACTTTCTTCCCCAAAGAATCTAATATGAGGTAGTCGGCGCTGGATCTAAACTTGGACAAACTCATCGGATCAAAATCGAGACGATCGCCAACTCTTGCTTCTCCTCGATAGAATTTATTGCCTACCCTGGGAACGAATTTACCCTTTCCCTCGTCTTAGAGATACAAAAAAAAACAAAATCTATTCAAATTTAGGAGAAGTTGTATGCGTAAATTATCCCTTTTGACCTTGCTCATCTTGTCGATCAGCGCTCTTCTGATCTCCGCCTGCGCAGGTGGACAAGCCTACGCTCAAACCCCTGCTCCCTCTGGGGCAGAAACACCCCGCACCCTCTCGGTAACCGGCACAGGGAAATCCTATCTCGTCCCCGATATTGTATACATTTACATTGGCGTCCACACTGAAAACCCCGAAGCGAGCAAAGCTGTGGCGGAGAACACCGCTCGTTCGCAGAAAGTCACTGAAGCGTTAAAGAAGTTCAATATCGATGCAAAGGACATCCAAACCACCAATTTCAGCATCTATCCTCAGCAACAATTCGATTCGCAAGGCAAAGTGACCGGTGTCCTCTATATTGTGGACAATACCGTCTACGTTGCCCTGCGCGACCTGACCAAAATTGGTGATTTGCTCGATGCGGTGGTGAACGCCGGTGCCAATACCATCAGCGGTATCAGCTTTGATGTCGAAGACAAGACCGCAGCGATGGCTGAAGCGCGCGCCGCCGCTGTAGAAGACGCTAAAAAGCAAGCCGAAGAGCTCGCCAAAGCAGCCGGCGTGACCCTCGGCGAGATTATGAACATTTCCACCTATGCTTCTACTCCATACCCGATCTATGACGGGCGCGGCGGTGGCGGCGCTGCGATGCAAGCGGCAGTCCCCATTTCTCCTGGTCAGACTGTCTTGCAGGTGGATGTCAGCATCACCTATACACTGAAGTAATCCGGTTAAGACATCCTCCACCTTGTTGCCACAAAAATCCCTCTCGCGTTTAGAGAGGGATTTTTGATATTTGGTTTCTAACGGCGTTATACACTCATTTCAGTTCCCAAAGCCAGATATCGGTCATCGAACAACGGGTGCCATACCCCTTATTTGTTCCCGACATCACTGAGAAAGCTAGCCGGCCTTTGCGGAGTGTTGATCCCAAGATCGGTTCGCGGGCTTCGAGTATCGGAACGCCATCCGCAAAAACATACACGTTCATCCCATCTACGATCAAATTGACAAAAACATTCTCAACCGGGATTTGCGAGCCGTATTTTTTTGAATCACGCACGAGATATACCACATCCTTAATACGTTTTCGTAAAGACATAATCCCATTTTGGGCAATGATCAGAAACATGTGGTTATCATTATCAACATGACGAAAGACCAATCCACAGCCAGCATGGTGCCAGTTTGCCTTATCGCTGGCTGATTGCATCTTAGCTGAAAAACTTAAAACAAAATTCGCATATTCCTCATCCCCTTGATACCAATACTGATACCAATCTAATTTTGCCCATTGCTCATTGAAATCATCCATTTTTATAAAGGTTCCCTCTTTTGATGCTAAGTAACCATCTTGATAGAAATTTTCAACCAATTCTGCCATCGGTTTTGCGCTTTGGGTCTTCATAAGCACTCCACGCGTTGCGGTTGCCGCAATATTGGTTTCCCTCACCGACAAGGTGGCTTGATAATTCCGCGTTGCTGTAGCAGTAATCGTTGGAGTATCGGTAGGCAAGGGTACGGGAGTGTCCGTTGCTTGGGTTAGGGTAATAGGTCCTGGTGAAGCATTTTCTTTTTCTGGAACTCTCTGCTGGGACAAGAAC
>JAOAHK010000391.1 GCA_026415275.1 Anaerolineales bacterium | reverse complement strand
AAAGGAGAGGATCTCAAGTCAGAAGATTCTGCCGCAGACTCCGTTAGCAAGGTGGGTCGTGTTCTTATTCTTCTACTTTTGGTGATTTGGGGCCTTAGTTTTGTTTGGGGTTATTCAAATTCTGTCCTCGTGCTTAATGTGATCGGGCTTTTATTTGCCATAGTGGGTTTGCGTTTTCCCGGCATCGGGCTTTTAGGAATAGGTTTACTTTGTACGCTTGATCCCTTGACGCGAAACTTGTTATTAAGTGGTGGATTATGGCGTTGGAATACACTGAACTACTGGTTACTCATTGTCATTTTGTTGAATCTGCGATTAGTTCTGCGCCTAAGTGATCCAAACACTCGTTGGTTAGAAGTGTTTTGGGGAATTATGTTTTTAATGTTGCCCCTTAGTGTATATCTAGATGATGGATTGCAGGATTTGCTCAACGTTGGTGCAACATTTGGGATTCTCATTTACTTTACAAAGGCCTGGAGACTTTCTAATGTTTATTATTGGCAAGGGGTAATCAATGGAATAGCAGGAGTTTTGGGGGGGATAGCGTTTTATCTTCAACTAGGTCATCTCCCTTACATTAACCCCAACTCTTGGGCTGCGTTCCCAATGACTGCGCTCTTTTCGATTGCGCTAGCTTTGCCTACTGCAAGTGGGGTAAGGCGAGGTCGCCCGCTTCTATTGCTGCTTGCAGCGGTTAATATCGTATGGGTCTTTCTTACCGGTAGTCGGGGAAGTTTGTTGACGGCTTTAGTTGTTGTTATTTATTACATGCTCACCTTAAAAAATGCATTCTGGACTACTGTCTTTCTTATAGCAGGAAGCATTGCTGTTTTCTGGGCTTCAAATTTGCTTTGGGACCGTGAAACCTATGCCCTTAACCGCATTCAACGTCTCTTTGATCCTACATACACCCTGGCAGAACGGACAAGCGGTCGCTCTGATATTGCTGCTACCGGCTTGAAAATTTTCCAACAGCGTCCTTTGGGAATTGGGACAGGATCTTTCCGTGCTGGTGCTACTTTGTTGAATATTCAAGGCGGCGCGGCTCGCCCAGCTCATTCGGGTTGGATCAAAACATTAGCGGAAAATGGCATCCAGGGAATTATCGTCATGACCATCATGGTGAGTTCATTTCTAATAAATGGCTGGAAGAGCCGAGAAGGATCTCGCTTTGCAGTCGGTTTTTTGGTCACAGTGGTTCTAGCGGTTTCGTTTGTATCCAAAGAGTTTCAAGGCAAAGACCTATGGTATCTTGTTGCCGGTGCTATCCCACTTTTGAATCCCAACCATTTGATTACCAATTTACAAGCGTCTCTCCCCAAGCGCGCAAGACGAGGTACGCGACAAGTTAGGATTTAAATTGGTTCTAATATGAAACCTTATCCCTCTAATAAACTTCGTGTAGCCATTGTAGCGGGCACATTAGGATACGGGGGAGCTGAGAAACAACTTGTTTATTTAGCAAAGGCTCTAGCCCAGCTTCGAATTGATGTGCGTGTTTATTGCTTAACGCGGGGTGAACCCTACGAAGGTGTGCTGTACAAAGAGGGTATTCCATTAATTTGGTTTGGGAAACCCACCCAACCGATTCTGCGAGTCATCAATTTGATTAAATTGCTTAGGGATTTTCGACCACACTTTATTCAATCTACCCATTTTTATGCGAATCTTTATGTTGCGCTTGCTTCAAGGTTAGTTGGAGGGGTGTCAATCGGAAGTCTGCGTAGTGATTTAGAGTATGAATTGGGTGGGAACGGTTTTTGGGGACCTTGGTTACTGCGTTCACCTCAGGTAATTCTAAGCAACTCCCATTTGGCGCGTCAGCGGGCAATTATCCATGGCTTAAATCCTGCCAGAGTTTTTGTATTGCCCAATGTCATTGATTTACATGCGTTCGATCGCCAGTCTTCGCAGCCGTTCCCTTATCGTTTCCATGAAGGACAAATTGGTATTGCAACTGTCTCAAGATTGATTGAGGCAAAGCGACTAGATCGCTTTCTCCGGATATTATCTCGAGTTCGTCAACATTTTCCCATGCTGAAAGGGATTATTGCAGGTGATGGTCCACTCCGGCAGCATTTAGAGCAACAGGCTACCATGTTGGGGTTAATTCCTGATGGGGTAGAGTTTTTAGGACATTGCGAAACCGTGGCTGCTCTTCTCTCTCGAATGGACATATATGGATTAACCTCGGATCATGAAGGATTTCCCAACAGTCTATTAGAAGCCATGGCGGCAAGTTTGCCGGTGATCACAACACCAGCAGGGGATGCTGCAAGGATCGTTCAAGATGGCATTAACGGTTTTGTGATAAGGAAAGAAGACGAAGATTCATTTGTAGAACGGTTGATATGGCTGGTACAGCATCCTCAGCCCCGCCGAACTATGGGAGCAATGGGGCGGCAGATCGTCGCGAAATCCTATAGCACCATAAATCTGGGAAATAACATACTCGATCTTTATCACCAAATCGCCATTTCTCTGAATCTCCCGGAAGTAGCTACTCTGGCAAAGGCCTAAAACATTATGCCGTTCGATGAAAAATATCCTCGTTTGGGGTTCGTTGGCCCGCTACTAGGTATAAACCCGGGGTGGGTAACCAGTCAGGGAGAAATTCTGGCGGGTTTATTTACTCGCGCAGGCTATTCGGTAAGGTATACCTCAACGCAGGTTAATCGTGTTCGCCGGGTTCTTGATACCGCCATTTCTATACTCTCATGGAGAGACCAAGTA
>JAOAHK010000390.1 GCA_026415275.1 Anaerolineales bacterium | reverse complement strand
CCCTTGGGTAGTCTGCTGAGAGAATTTGCAAATTTCCTTTGAAAACGATATTTCCGTGGGCGTCTTGACCAAAGATGATATTCTCACTACCGACTGTAAGGTTACTCTGGCGAATATCTCCACCTACCGCGACACTGCCTTGCTCTGCATGGATAAAAATGCTCCGTGCTTCTGCTAGAAGTTCGGGATCTTCCTGTAACAGTTTCTTCAACTGCAGGCGCAAAGCAGCTTGGGTGTCGGGGTCACCGGGAGCATTGGCAGCATCGGTTAGGGCTTCCTGCAAGGCGGGTTTGGTTTTCGCTTTGTGGCGAATTTTCTCGCTCAGTTTTTCCATTGCCTCCCAAGCTTCGCGAGTGAGCAGTTTGCCCGCCTCGCCGGCTGCACCTTTGGCAGCTTCAAT
Source organism: Anaerolineales bacterium (assembly GCA_026415275.1). Lineage (GTDB taxonomy): Bacteria > Chloroflexota > Anaerolineae > Anaerolineales > UBA4823 > NAK19. The sequence continues at coordinate 2,334 of JAOAHK010000390.1, read as the reverse complement.
GCCGAATTTGATCAAGTAGGGAAGCAACGGAGCGAGATAGGCAGCAAGTTCAGAAGCATCCATCAAGCCCTCCTTTGGAACGATGCCTTTGAAAAAAATGAGCGCTCATCAGAACCCTGCGTTCCTTTGGTTAGATGTATTATACTCTTTGCCTAAATGGTAGCTATTGAAATGCCCCTTCATGTTCGATTTTGATGGATGGAAAACGCCTGAATAATTGGATAAAGGCTGGGTGTCTCTGTGCCTTGGTGTTTTAGAAACACAAAGACTCCAAATCACGAAGGATTTTGCTATCTTCTAGTCGGAGTCGGTCGTTGTCTAACCTTGGGGACTTGCGGTGCGCTTGCTGGATGGGTGAGACGATGCTCGATTGTAAACTGGATTCTTGTGATCATTTACCATTGTAACCACGGGTTGTGTTGGCGTTCTTGAGCAACGGTTGTCTCATCCCCATGTCCGGAAAGCAGTCGGGTGTTATCGGGAAGGGTGAGAATCTGTTCGCGGATGCTGTTCATCAGGGTTTCAAAGTCACCTCCTGGCAAATCCGTCCGCCCAATCCCCGATTCGAAGATCACATCTCCGCAAAAGCAAATTGCGGCTTGAGGAATGTAAAAAACCACATGGCCGGGAGTATGCCCAGGTGCATGGCGCACTTCCACCTCATAGTCCCCAACCTTAAGCTTTTGCCCATGCTGCAATTGGAGATTGGGTTCCGGGATGGCGTCCAATTGAAAACCGAAGAATTGGGCACCGCCTTGGGCGTGCCATAAAGGAAGGTCATTGGGATGAAGAGCTACCGTTGGCGGTGGTGTTACAGACTTGAGGATCCCTGAAACGCCGCCAAGATGGTCAAAGTGAGCATGGGTAAGCCAGATTTGTGAGATCGCCCAACCGTTTTGTTGGGCAAATTTGACAATGTGCTCTCCGTCCCAGGCGGGGTCAATTGCCACGGTTACCTGGCTCTCAGGATCGTGAATTAAGTAGGCATTGGTTTGAACTGGTCCTAATACCATTCGCTTGACAGATAACATCTTGTTCCTCGATGATCCCTAAAATAGGAGTTAATCCTCTTGATCCCTAGATGGATGACACTCATTCTTCTTTTTCCAAAGTTTACCAAACAATGCCGGAATCGGATCGAAACTCAGCAGGGAACCGAGCAAAGTGCCGAGCACGCCCATCCAGCGGGCTGCGTTGCCGCTCATGCCCAGTAAATTGACCGCACGAATGTCAATGCGCTGAGCCGCGAGGGCTAAACGCTCTTCTATCCCGCCTGATTTTGGCTTAAAGACGAGATGAAGCCACACCATGCCGCGGTAATTCCCGACTTGCTCTGCTCGAATGCTCCAGGCGAACTTAACCCTCTTGCCAGGTTGCAGTGATTCTATGATCTCAGGATTGGGTTTGACCTCAAGCCCACTGATATCCAACCGCCCCTCGGCAAAGACAAAATGGGTTGCATAGAGGTTTGGAACCGTGAATATTTCTCCTTTTACCTGATGTCCTTGAATTGAAGCGGTGGGTGTGAGATTGCCCTCAGCATCTACCTCCAGAGTCAACAGTATCAAATCGCTATCGCCAACTCGAATCGTTTCGGGCCATTCGAGAATTAGGAGGCGTTGTTCAGGTATTTGAGCAGCCTGCGTGGGAAGAGGAGTTGAAGGTGGAAGGGATGTAGCCGTGTTCGGGAGAGCGAGGGGTGGGGCTTCCGTTTCAGCCGACGCACAAGCGAGAAGTCCAAGTGCTAGCAGCAATAGACCTGTTGCACAAGAAACCATCTTGGTATATGGTTTTGAGGTCGCCCTATGAAAAGCATCGCGCATGGGGAATGACCTCTTGGATGGCTGGAAGTTGCATGTCTTGAGGGGAAATGCGCAGCTCACGCCGTTTTTGTTCTAGTGGGTAAAAACCCCAGATCAACAAAGCTAGGGAGATCAAGATCAGAACCCACCCGATCCATACTCGGAGCGAAAACCGTTTCATAAAAAAATTATAACATTCTTCGGCTTTGCTTCCGTTTATAATTTAAGCTTGGAAGAAACGGCGGTAAAGCTTAGCAACACAGGATGGATAAATCACGATTCGCTGGGTAGGGTGTTAAGTTGCGCTACGAAACCTTTAGAAAGAACGGAGAAAACTGCAATGGACCTCAATAATTTACTCTGGTTTGTCATTATTGGCTTTATTGCTGGATGGATTGCCACGCGACTGATGCGTAAGTCAAGCATTGGTCTGATTGGAAATATCGTTGTAGGGGTCTTGGGTGCTGTCATTGGAGGATATATCTTTAATTTCTTGCGTATTTCTGCCAGCGGCTTGATCGGCTCGTTGGTC
>JAOAHK010000389.1 GCA_026415275.1 Anaerolineales bacterium | reverse complement strand
CGAGGGTGGTTTGGCCTGGAACTTGGGACGGGAACTGACAACACGCCGTTTTTTTCAGAAGAAATACAAGATTAATTATGACAAGGTAATTGCCTACGAACATAAATGGAGTTTCAAACAAATTGTTGAGAAGATCAAATTAAGTCGTTTATTTCTGATTAACCGCACCAGATATTTTCCATTCCTACTTCCAAGTGCGCACTTGAATATTATCGGCTGTTTGGAATGTGTGAAACTTGAAGCCGCTTAACCAATTTGCTAGGGCGTTAATTGGTTTCGCTCTGGTTATATTTGTTTTTTGGGAATTAGTTCCAACGGGTCTGGGCTGGACCAATTTAACCGGGCTATTATGGGCTTCTGTTGCCGTCCAGCCTTTTGTCGTGTTGGCGACGCTGTTTCACGCCATGCGGCTGGGGCTTCTAGTGGGTCTTCCACCCTTTGATATCCGATGCCCTCTTTCTGCAATTCTTCTTTCTCAGGGTTTTAATTTAGTTTTTCCGGGAAGGATTGCAGAGGCATTCAAGGCCACTTATTTGCATGCTCATGCAGGGGTGCCCTTAAGCAAAGGTATTGCCGCAGTATTTCTTGAACGAATGGTGGATAGCCTGATTGTCGCCGCTCTTGGGCTGACGGGTATTGCACTATTATCCACCCGTAATGGGTGGTTTTCATTTGGTATGGCTGGCTTGGTGGTAATTTTGCTGATTTTTATCCCATTGTTTGAGAATCGCTTCCTGATGCTTGCAAAGCTGTTGCCTTGGGCACGTTTGCGCGCCTTTGCTGCGAGCTTTTTTGTACATATTGCTGATACTGTCAGAAATGGGTGTTTTTATAGTGCTCTTGGTCTTGGTCTGGCGACCTGGGCGACTTCTTTTGTCAATATTGTTGTATTCATTCAGGTGGCAGATATTAAACCGGTAAGTATGAGCGGCATATTGATACTTTTTGTGGCAACGACGATAGGAGGTGCCATACCTGCGCTCCCAGGCGGGTTTGGAAGCTACGAAGCCGCAGCGGTGTTGGCATTAAAACCTTTTGGTTATAGCTTAGAAGAATCGCTACCTTTGGCTATCATGATGCATCTATCACAATTCGTAATACAAGTTTTAGGAGCGGTTTATGTGTTGTCGCGGGAGCGTGTTGGAGTTTCTGCGTTAATTAGACAGTTTCATGCTCAAATTTCGAAGTGTGATAGCGATGCGGAATAAATTGCCAGACATTGTTGAAGTAATGCCATTTTTGGTTATCGCCGTATTGCTCGGGTTTAGTTACATCTCCAATGCATTAACGCTATCCGATCGAATCGCTTTGGGAGGGTGGTCACCCATAGATTGGGTCAATCACTTGGCGTACCCTGAAAATTTTTTACATGACTTTCCGAGCGGGATCGAGATATATAGAAGCTCGTTATTCATGCATTTTTATCCAATTGGATTTGATTGGTTCGGACTTTTGCCGGAAATTATGATTTATGGAGTTATGCTAATCGAAATCGTTTTTCTGGCATCAGCAGGGTATTACCTGCCTAAAACACTATTGCCGAAGTGCAATGCTGTCGTTCCTGCCATTGTGGCATCAATGATGGTGGCAAGTTCGATCGGTATGATAGATTTGTCACGTATCGCAATCGAACCATTCTTTGCAGGTTTGTATTACAACATTGCTTATGCAAGTTATTTGTTTGCGATTGCTTTCATGCTGCAAGGGCATTGGTGGCTGGCATCTGGATCACTTTTTGTTAGTGTCGCGACACATCCCATTATGGGGGGACTGGGCGCTATCTTTATTGGTGTATGTTTAATTGCTCGACCACAATTGCTGCGCCATCACCAAATTTGGCTTTCTTTTTTGGTTGTTGTATTGCTTGCAGGGGGGTGGCTGATAGTGAATATCATGGAATCCCCTGGTTTGGTTTCTGGGGGGGTGCCGCGGGAGGAATGGCTCAGCTGGTCAACTGCAATGAGTGTGCACTGGTATCCCGTGGCTTTTGGTTCATTGCGCGAGTTTCACGGGCATCATCTACTTCCTTTGCTCGGCTTTGTCGCCCTTTTTTTTAGGTATTTACGTGTGTTGCGGCTGGACGTTGGTGTGGAACGTGCCTGGCGATGGGGCGTTGTTGTTATGTTGTTGCTAGTTGTGGCAGGGGTTGTTTTCTCAACTTGGACGCAACCTTTTCTGATAAAACTCAATTTGCAAAGAGCCTGTGTAGTAATCCTTTTTGTTGGGCTCCCAGTCGTGATTTCAGGCTTGGTGGATCATCTGCTTCGAGGCGCTTTGCTGACAAGGGTTGCCGCCGCTCTGTTGCTAGTCTCTCCTTTTCTGTCAAGAGCAGTATTGCCAATAGTAGCAGTGATGATAATTTCCTTGCCATATGCGTACGACATCCTGCGGCGGTGGCATGTGGCTGATGGTCCTGAACGTGGCGCCTGCAGCATATTGATGTTGGTAACGATGGTTATACTTGGCTATATGTTCTTCTCAGGCTACTTGCATGAGAATCTTGTCTATTACATAGGTACGGCCATTGCATGGAAAGTCTCTGTATTGATAGTAATTTTGATTTTGATGGCTAATAGGTTTACAGGATATCAATATTCAAACTTGGTCATTTTGCTGGCAGCTGGCCTCTCTGCGTTGTATTGGGTTAGTGAGGATTATCTTAAGGCATCTGCGGATCACGAGAAAGCCGTCGCTTATCGACAGGTGCAGGATTGGGCGCGATCCAATACACAAAAGCAATCGGTGT
>JAOAHK010000388.1 GCA_026415275.1 Anaerolineales bacterium | reverse complement strand
ACGTTCAAGCCATCAACAAGCACAAAACGCTGAATTCACCTCAGCGATTCCTTGGAAAAATAGGCTCCACCTATGGCAGGGATCTTCACTTGTGGAGATGGACTCTTGAGAAGCAACCCGCGGGTTACTACTAGAATCCATGGGGTTATCTCCAAACTGGGTTGACTCAGTCAGTGTTAGCCACTTAAGGTATAGGCTTAAACACCCGTGGTAATTCTAAAGGATAGACAGACGTTTGTCAAATCTGGAAATCTCTCCTTGGCAGTTGACCGGGGCGCGGCGGTTCACCGATACCACCCATAGCGGCAGTCATTGGCTAGAATTGTAAATTATTGTTGAAGGTGATTCGGTCTTAAACGTCACTTAGATGCCCTGTTCCGGGTTGGCACTTCTGGATCTTCGCAAATGATCATTGCTGAGTTTGAGCATTTTACGGAGTTATTAGTCAACTACACCGATGATCTGATTTGCCTCCACGAACCAGATGGCACCTACCTTTACGTTACCCCCTCCAGTGAAACCCTCCTCGGCTATCGTCCCGATGATCTGGTTGGCAAAAATCCCTACACCCTATTTCATCCCGAAGATGCCGAGCGGATTCGCAGTGGCGCCCATGCATTGGCCTTACAGGGAAATGTCAATGTGGTTGAAACCTACCGCATGCGCAAAAAGAATGGCGGCTATCTCTGGCTGGAGACCCTCACCCATCCCATCTGCGATGAAGCGGGTAACGGCCTTTTTTTGGTAACCACCTCCCGCGATATGACGCGGCGTCGCCAACTGGAGTTGGAACTGCAAGCCAAACAAGAGCTCTTAGAAGCTTTTTTTCAGCAATCGCTAGAAGCCTGCTTTTTCATGATGTTGGATCGTCCCATTCGCTGGGATGACACCGTCAATAAAGAGGAATTGCTGGACTATGTGTTGGATCATCAGCGCCTCACCCGCATTAATAGTGCCTTTGCCCAGCAACATCAATTGCCCCCCGAAGAGTTGATTGGCCTGACACCGCGCATGTGGTTCAAAGAGGATCTAGAACGGGCAAAACGGTTGTGGCGAGCACTCTTTGATTTGGGCTACTTCCACGTTGAAATTGAACTGCAACGCCGCGACGGTAGCTCGTTTTGGATTGAGGGCAACTATGTTTGCCTGTATAACGATCAGCAGGAAATTATCGGTCATTTTGGTGTCCAGCGAGACATTAGCGATCGCGTTCGTCTGCAAGCGGAAATTGCCCAAAAAACTGCGGAACTCGAGTATTTCTTTGGCGCTTCCCTAGAGCTATTTATGATTGCCGATAGCGAGGGACAGCTGCGGCGGGTGAATCAACACTGGCAAACCTGCTTGGGCTACGACTTGAATCAGCTTGTGGGAGCTCAGTTTGAGGAATTTCTGCACCCCGGCGATCGCCCCCGTCACCAGCAGATAAAGCAGCGACTGCTTCAGGGACAGCAAATTACCAACCATACGATTCGCCTGCGCACCCACGGGGGAGACTATCGCTGGTACGAATGGCAAGGTCTCCTCAGTCAAGGCCGTATCTACGCAGCAGCACGGGATGTCACAGAACAACGCCAATTTAGCGATCGCCTGCAAGCGGCCTATAGCCAAGTCAGCGATATTTTGGAGAGCATGTCCGACCACTTCTTTGAGGTGGATCGCGATTTTACCGTCATCTATGTCAATGGCAATTTCTGTCGCCTAGTGGGGAAATCCGCCTCGGAGATGCTGGGGCAAAACCTCTGGGATCTTTTTCCCGATGCCCGCAACTCGATTTTTGAAGTCCAAGCTCAGCAGGCGATTCGTGAACAGACCCCCGTCCAATTTGAAGCCTTCTATCAGGGACTGAACCAATGGTTCGCCGTGCGCGCTTTTCCCACAGGCCGAGGTCTGGCTGTTTTCTTCCAAAATATCACGCTCCAAGTGGACTCAACCACCTCCTTGCAGCGGCGGCAAACCCAAGCGGAACTGTTGCATCGCCTAACGATTAACATTCGCCGGTCATTGGATCTCGAAACGGTACTCCATACAGCCTTGGCAGAAGTCCGCCAATTGTTGGGGATTGATCGCACCCTCATTTTCCGATTTGATGCCGATGGTAGCGGTGAAGTAGTGGCAGAATCCGTGGCTCATCCTCGGTTTTCTTTACTAAACCGCAATTTCCATGACCCCTGTTTTCACCGCGAGGTTGCCGAAGCCTATCTTCAGGGGCGGGTATTCGCAGTGGCCGACATCAACACCGCAGACATGGCTCAGTGTCATCGCGACTTTCTAGCTCAGTTGCAGGTTCACGCCACCTTGGTGGTGCCGATTATCGAAGACGAGGGACTCTGGGGATTACTCCTGTGCCATCATTGCGCTTCCCCTCGGCCTTGGGCCATTGACGAGGTGGAACTGATCCGCCAACTGGGGGAGCAACTGGGCTTTGGCATCCACCGTGCGGAATTGGTGAGTGCCCTGCATCAAGAAAAAGAACGCTATCGGCGCGTTCTCGAAGCGCAAACAGAACTGCTCTACCGTTGTACCCCTGAAGGACACTTGACATTTGGCAACCCGGCATTCTTTCGCTATCTGGCGGCAGCGGGCCTCAGTTGTGACTTTGGCGACGTGATCGAGCATCCCTTTGATCCGCTGACGCGGCAGCGCTTTCAACAGCATCTGCAAGCTCTGACACCAACACAGCCCATTAGCACCATTGAATGTGGCGTGACTTTGGGTGAAGGATGTTTTGCTTGGTTTGAATGGACAACCCGTGCC
>JAOAHK010000387.1 GCA_026415275.1 Anaerolineales bacterium | reverse complement strand
CAGGATGTCTCCCACGATCCGATAGGATGAGGTCGCAGTCAGGAAAAAGTTAAGATATCCTGGACCGGCAACTTCTACTTTGGCAACCCAATCCGAAGGCGGTAGAGCCGCCGCAATTTGTTCCGCCAATTCGCGTGGAGGACGACGAACGGTTTTTGCCAAAGCCAGTGCGATGGTGCTGGCAAAATCGCCATGAGTTCGGTCTCGGGTGTGCTCAAGCCCAATAGGGGGGAGGATGGTTTCAGGCAATATTCCTGTCGCTTGCAGGGAGCGTAAAGCGTGGGTAATAAGATCATGCAGATGCGTTTTCACAGAGAAAATGCTCACCTTGGTTTCGGAGGCTGATTAGCTAATCATGCCCAATTTGAAGTGGTAGGTAATGAATTTTTTGAATTCGTTAACGATTTTGAAAGAGTCGCGCAACAGTTCGCGTTCCAGTTTATTCAAGCTCTTAGGATTAAGGTAATTGTCTTGTGATAAACCTTGCGTCATTTTGTTAAGTCCTGATTTAACTCGCAAGCTGGACAAGTAGGTGAATACTTCAATTAACTCAGTGCCAAAAGAGTGGTTAAACAAATTGCGTTGACTTAAAGCCAAGATGCGGTCCACTGTATTGGTCTGAGGCAGGCGGTATTCTAACGCGAGACTGCGAATGCCATGAACGATGGGGAAAATACCGCCTTTTTTTAAATCGAGTTCATCGCGATTTTTCTCTACGACGAAATTAGTGAAAAAGCCGAGCGGCGTTTCAAAAGCCACAGTGGCTTTAGCAAATTGTGCATAAAACGAGCGATGATCGCCAAGCAAACGGTACATATGATCTCTTACATGACGCAGTAAATTATCATCCCCTCCGACTGAAATGGCATCAAAGAAAATAGCAAATTGTAAGAAGGATTCTGCGGTAGGCTGGACAATCCATTGGAACAACTCGTCTTTGAAAGCTTTGACGGATTTGCACCAGTAAGGATTGGATACCATGATGTTGCCAGGACAGGGAGGGTAACCAAAATCAATCAAACATTGAGTCAGTTCGCTAGTGATTCGTTCTAGGTCAGGATGAGTAAAATGATCTCGGAGAATGAGTGCGTTATCCTGATCGGTTTTCAAAACTTGTTCTTGGCGACCTTCGCTCCCCATGACCAGCAGGCAGGCATTGCCCCGTACTTCTTCCGGAGCTAGCAATTCAAAGAGTCGTCGGAGCATTTTTTTATTGATTTCCGACACCAATTGCATGATATAGCGGATTTTAACGCCCTTAGCATAGAGATCACGGATGACGTTGACCAAATCTTGGCTTGCCCATTTCAAATCTTCATGGGATCGCGCACGTTCAATTTGGACAGCAATCAAATGAGAATGATTGGATAAGTAACTGAGTAAATCAATCTGTTCAAGAATTCCACATATTTTGCGGCCTTCACGAATAACCAAGCGGTTGATTTCATAATGAGTCATCCTCAGTAAGGCGTTAAATAAGAAATCGTCCGGCTCCATGGTAATTAAGTCATACGTGGCCAAGGGGCCGACCGGTTCGTCAACTGAACGGCGCTGGATAATTGCTGCTTCGCGCAAATCTGTTGCAGTTACGATTCCCAACTCCTCCCCATGTTGCACCAAGACAGAATTAGTCTTGTGCGCTTTCATCGTCAAAGCGACTTCATAGATGGTGCTGTTGGCGTTAACGAATACCGGGGGATGGAGGTAGGCGTCGCGGATTTTGGCGAGGGTAAAGGAGGATAAATCGCGGCTCTCGTCAAGCGTTTTCTCGTGTAGATAAGCAAAGCGTTGTATTCCCTTCTGATGATAGAAGGCTGCAAGTGCGGGATGCGTCTGAACAGCACTGAGAAACACCGGACGCGGTAGCAAAAAGCACTGAATGGGTTCTGTGACGACGAAGTAATTTTTGCTAGCACCTTCGAGCAAACCCTGAGCATCAAAGGCATCTTCGGCAGCGTAAAAAGATACGACGCACCAGAGAGGCGCGTTTTGGGCAGAGCCGGGAGGAGAGCTTTCCACCGCCGCTGGATCGTGATCGACCTCATATACTTCGCCTTCGATAAGCAGATACAGACCTGCTGGCGTTTCCCCAGCACGAATCAGCACTTCGCCAATAGGCCACTTCTCCGCACGCAACTCTCTGGCAATGGGTTCCAATTCGGTGGAGGACAACCGGTTAAACGGTGTTAACCGAGCGAGAAAGCTCAACGGATCGGGAGTTGTGGCAACTGTCGTCACCGCAGTATGTCCTAGAAGCATCGATGGTGAATCCGTGCGAAACCCCTTCTCGGTAAGGACCGGAAGGGGTTTCCGTTTTAAATAATCGTTGGGTTGAATGCTGTGCCTAAATCCCTTTCCTACCCAAACGGGGGAGTGGGTTGAGAGGGAAGGAAGAGCGAAACGCCGGGTTATGCCCTCACTTCTAACCTCTCTCCCCAGAAGGAGAGGAGCTTATTCAGAGCTTCCCAGCATTAGTGGCTCACCGCCCCTTCTGCACCGATACCAGTCTGGCAACGGACGTCCTGCGCATCAAAGGATTCGTGTTCCTTCTTAGCGCGTTCACTGTTGTCTGTGATCGACCCAATCCAAATGCCAATGAATGCGATCGCCATCGAGAAAATGGCCGGGTACTTAAGAGGGAATAACGGATCGCCCATCTTCAGGATTTCGGTCCATACGGTGGGACCGACGATGACTAAAACAGTCGCACTGATCAAGCCCAACCAGCCCCCGATTAATGCTCCACGCGTTGTCATCTTTCTGTAGT
>JAOAHK010000386.1 GCA_026415275.1 Anaerolineales bacterium | reverse complement strand
GTTCTCAGTTTACCCAAAAAAGCGTCTCATTGGAGCGCACAAAATCATTGTGTGTTAATACTATTCATGGTTCGCTTCCTGTCCATGCAGATGGCGAAACCATTTGCACCGAAGGAACAACAGTAAAGATCCAAATCATACCAAATGCACTTCAGGTATTTTCATCATAATGATTCCTCAAACAGTTGCCTTTCCTATAACTCGCTTTCTTAACTTTATCATCAAACAAGGAAGCACAATTGTCTTGGACATCGACGCCACCGAACTTGAAAAGGTGCCCAAACAAGGTCCTCTAATCATCGCCGCCAACCACATTAATTTCATCGAAGTCCCTGTCGTTTACACTCACCTTCAACCGCGGCCAATCACAGGTTTAGTAAAGATTGAAACCTGGGATAACCCCTTAATGGGGCTACTGTTTGATTTATGGGGTGGTATTCCCGTGCGGCGTGCTGAAGCGGATATCACCGCAACCAAGCGATGTATTCAGGCCTTGGAAGAGGGTAAAATTGTCGCTGTCGCACCCGAAGGGACGCGCAGCGGCGATGGACGGCTGCGCAAAGGACATGCTGGCATCGTCCTATTGGCGCTAAAATCCCGTGCTCCAATTCTTCCACTTGCCTTCTACGGTGCAGAGCAATATTGGGATGATCTGCGAAGTTTGAATAAAATCCCATTCCGCATCCGAGTTGGACAACTTTTCACTATAAAAGTCCCCTCCGAACCAATTACCCAAAAAATCCGCAACCAAATTGCCGATGAGATCATGATCCAAATTGCAGCCCTACTCCCTCCAGCCTACCGCGGATATTATGCCCAGCGGGTAAATGAACCCCCTCAGTATCTCAAGCCCATCAGCGATAATCTTCTGGAAAAAGAATCAATCTCCTCATCTACTCTAGCCAAATATGTTTCTAAGCATTAAGAAATCTTTTCGAGATGCATAACGAGATTGCCCTAATACTTTAGCCCATAAACCCTTCAAAGCTGAAAACTTTCCGTTATAATTGGCTAATATGGACAAAGAATCTCCAACTTCCACTCTTTCAAACGATATTTTTAGTAAGAAACGACGCCTTGCGACTGGAAAACCACTATTTGTATTAACGGTTTATACTTGGACATTTCCCATTGTTATCTTAATTACATTCATAGCAGGTTTTCTCCTTGGATATTATCTCCGCCAACCTACAAATCCCTCTCAGGCAGCTCTCCCGACAGCAGCCGCAGGCAAGAACACAACCGATCAAAACCAAAATACCCGTCAACAAGTGCTGGAACTGCTTGCCAATCAGACCAAAAACTATATTGGCAACGAACAAGCCTCTGTGCGAATGTATGAATTTAGCGATTTCCGCTGTCCGTATTGTGCTAAATACAATCTAGAAACGGGTAAAAAAATCTTTTCCAAGTACATTGACCAAGGGAAGGTCTATTTAGGCTTCGTTCATCTAGCCATTTTAGGAGAAGATTCAGTGCGAGCTGCTCTAGCTAGCGAATGCGCCGCAGAGCAAGGAAAATTCTGGGAATATCACGAACTGCTGTTTGCCCAACGACAAGGCGGTAACACTCCAGATTACAGCAACGAAAACCTAAAAGCCCTTGCTCAGCAATTGGAATTGAACCTGGAGGCCTTTTCCGAGTGCCTTGACACAGGGCGCTACACAGCAACAGTCGTGCAGCAAACTCAGTTTGCTCGCCAATTGGGTCTCACCAGTACACCCTCATTCCTAATAAACGGGAAGGCAATTATAGGTGCTCAGCCTTATGAAGTATTTGAAGGGATTATCGAGGAAGCATTAAAACAGACATCTCAATAAGACTTCCGCTTGTGATGGTTTTCTACCTTCCCTTGACTCTTAAGACCTTAGCCCCTTTGATCTTTCTGTTTTTCATATCCAGAATGGCCTGATTTGCCTGATCGAAAGAGTAGATTTGTACTTCAGGACGGATTCCTTCTCGGGCAATCAGTTGTAAACATGCTTTGACATCCTGCCGAGTGACGTTGGCAACGCTCTTAATTTCCTTCTCCATCCACAAATGAGATGGATAGTCCAAATCAACTAATAATTGCCGATCAAAATCCTCTTTACGGATGGCATTGATCACTAACCTTCCTCCTGGTGATAAGTTCCGCAATGCCTCTAGAACAGGTTTCCAAGCAGGGGTTGTGTCGATGATTGCATCAAGCGGTTGGGGAGAAGTTTCCTCCATGGCACCCGCCCAAATCGCCCCAAGCTGCATAGCAAAATCCCTCTCTATAGCACTTCGGGAAAACACATAAATTTCACTATTCGGGTACAATGCCTTGCTCATCATTAATACAAGATGAGCTGAGGCACCAAATCCTGTCAAGCCAAGTCTCATTCCATCTTCTAATTGAGTTAATCTCAAAGATCGATAACCAATTGCCCCCGCACATAATAAAGGAGCCGCCTCAAAAGCACTAAATTCTTCCGGGATCGAATAAGCGAAACTCTCACCAACCACCATATATTCAGCATAACCACCAAAAGCATCTCTTCCAGTTGCCCGAAACTTCGGACAGAGGTTCTCTTCACCTCTGGAACAATAGGAGCACTCACCACACGCTGCATAAATCCAAGCTACACCGACCCGATCCCCAACTTGAAACTTTTTCACCTGCGCTCCCCGCTCCACAACCTTCCCAACAACTTGGTGTCCAGGCACCATGGGAAATTCCGTTGGGGATGTTCGTCCTTCGATTTCATCGATTTCAGTATGACAGACTCCGCAGGCTTCAACCTCGATCAACACCTGATCCTCGCTGGGTTGAGGGATCGGTAGTTCGGTCAGTCTCAAGG
>JAOAHK010000385.1 GCA_026415275.1 Anaerolineales bacterium | reverse complement strand
GGGGTCAACGATAGCGTATATAAAATCCAATAAGAAAACCGTGATCGCCAACAAATAGGCGAACAGCACTGTAGAGGCAACGATGACTGGAGTATCGAACAAACCGACCGCCTGATAGATTGTTCGCCCTAATCCTGGCCAATTGAAGACCGTTTCAAAGATCGGCGCTCCAGTCCACAGGCTAATGAGCAACAATGCAAAACTCGTAATGATGGTCGGGAGGGTTGGGCGCAAAATATATCGTCTTTCGATGTCACGGTCTTGAAGTCCTTTTGCCTTTGCCATATCGACATAATCTTCGCTGGAATAAATCAAGAAAAATGTACGATTGCTGTAAACACTGAGAAAAATTGAACTCAACGTAATGGCAGTCACTGGCAGAATCAGGTGGCGTAGAACACTAAAAGCGTAATCAACAATGTTCGGTGGCGGGGGGATATCAACCATACCACCAAAGGGCAGAATTTTCAACACGCCGGCAAAAAGGACGATCAAGAAAATTCCATAAAACCAACCTGGTGCAGAGGATAGTGGCGATAGGGCAACACTGAGTTTATCCCAAAAACTGCCATATCGCCTTGATAAGGAAAGTCCTAGGAAAAGACTGACAAAAAACAAAGTCAAATCCGCCGTGCCAAAGAGAAGCAGGGTTGCCGGCAAGCGTTCGAGCAGGATTAGGCGCACCTGCCGCGAGCCGCTATCGCTGCTCATTTGCAGGGATCGGCCGAGGCTGAGCGTCAGCGCGCTGCGCAAAAAACGAAAGCTACGAACGAGAAAGGGTTGGTCTAGACCCAACCGCTTTTCTTCTAAGCGGACTAAATCCTCAATGCGCTTTGTCCGAGCATCTGCCGGCAGGTTGCGCAGAGCTTGATCGGTTAGCACGCGCATCTGCACCGCTTCGCGAATTTCCCCTTTTTTGATCTGATCGACGTATCCTCCCATATTGGCGATCAAGATGGTCAAGTAAACACCGATGACCACCGTAATAAATAGCGTGACCAAGCGGAGAAGGACGTAGCGAGAAACACGCACAAATGAATTTTCCCCCCTTCTTTTTTGGCTCTCAGGCTTAGCTCCAAAAAAACCTACCTGTACTTCTTGAGCCATTAGTGCTCCTTTGGAAATAATAAACCCGATAGGGGAGTTTGTCTCTCCCCTATCGGAACCAACCTAGTCGAATCGTTTAGGGTGCTGTGACGAACTCTAGGCTCTGGAAGACCGGGATGCTAACCAGTTTGGAGACCACAACTACTTCCAACTTGTTCGCACCGGCTGCCAAAGCAGAGGTGACATCTTTGCCAAGGACAATTTGGTAAGATCCATCGCTTACCAACACCGCATCACCCTTTGCCACTAATTGGTTGTTAGCGTCAAAGAGCAAGTATTTTACGGTCTGAAGTTCGTCAGCAGGATAGGGTTGCTCTTTGAAGGTGACGGTGACATCGAAGGTGGCTTCCTCGCCGATCTTCACCGAGCCAGGCCCATCGACAAACAACTCAGGTAACTTTGGCTCGCCAAACCCAGCCCACTTATCGCTCATGTCAGGGAAGTCTGCATAGCGCTTGAGGGTCAGGGATTTCTCCGTGGCAAAGACCTTATCCAGATAGAGCGGGCCAGTGCCGATCCAGAAGTGACCATGGTCGGCAAACCAGGTTTGCAGGTTGGCGTAGCGAGCTTTTGCCTCATCAGCCGTGACATATTGGGATAGCGTTGCTTCATAGGGGATATAACCACTCTCGGCGTTTTGATCGAGATACTCTTTCAAGATATCCAGACTAGGTCCGCCGATGAAGGAGGTCCATTCCACCTGTTCAGCATCCGCTTTATCGGCTGAAAAAGCCAACTTCTTATCACTTTCCGCTTGAACGCCGAGGGCAAGGTTATGCCACGCACCCGTGCCATAGGTGTAAGCGGGGAACCAGGTGGCCACTGTCCGCTCAGCATCAAGGGTATATAGATCGTCATAGGTTTCGATGGTCAGTGGATCAGTAGAAACGATGCGTACACCCTTGAAGTGTGACAGGAAGGACTCAAGGTTCGAAGCTGCTGCCTCATCGTAAATGGGGCTTTCTGGTTTGCCAGGGTCGAAGGTGAGAATCATGAGCATGACAAAGTCTGCCATGGTCAATGGGGAACCATCGTGCCATTTCACCTTATCAAAAAGGTCTTTCTCATAGACGACAGTCGATTTCGTCAGGGCAGTCGTCCCTTCGGGGAACTTCTCGCCAACAGTGATAAATTTCTGATTAGTGGCATCCCAATCTGCCCAGGCATCTTCGGGAACCTTGATCTCCGCCTCGAATTTCAGGTCAACCCAATCCAATGTTTTCACGATGGGTAGCCCTTCCTGAGCGACCAGTTCAGCTTTTTCGATGCGCTGCGGGCGAGGCAAACCCGTATAAGGATCGGGGATCACGCCGTAATCGCTGGTGGCACGGTAAGCCATGGCATCGGAAATCCAGTTCGAACCAGCCACGGGGTTCCATGGATCAATTGGGATACCATTGACGGCAATCCGCACCTCGCCGCCTTCCTTGTCGGTGAAGTGGATCGTGTGCGGCCACAAGCGCGCCCCAGAAACGCCACCCGCCAGATCGGATGCAACTTCGACATTTGCTGCGGCAGGGCTAAATGAGATTTGGTCAGCCAGCCAGACGCGCACCGAATCCTTCATACAAAGTTCCATTGCTTGGCGGAAGAGTTCATCACGCTCTTCTAAGGTCTTGAAATCGTTATTCCAGAGTTTTTCAGCAACGGTGAAGAATTCTTCTGAAGGCGTATATGCCTGCCACAACGGGCTACCGCTGCCTAGCTTGCTGTAATAGTAAGCAAAATTGGAACCACTGTCG
>JAOAHK010000384.1 GCA_026415275.1 Anaerolineales bacterium | reverse complement strand
AGATGTGTATAAGAGACAGCTATATCCCGATAATTATACAATGGATGTGGTATGGACATTTCTGCGCAACCCATCATTCTTTATGTAGAAGATAATCTAGACAACCGGACCCTTGTGCGGCGCATTCTTGAAGCTGAAGGATTCAAGGTAATCGAAGCATCATCGGGACCCGAGGCGTTCCAACAACTTGAAAAAATCACACCCGATCTAATCTTAATGGACATCAATTTACCTGAGATCGATGGTTATACCTTGACCACAACCCTGAAATCTAAACTATTACCACACATTCCTATCGTTGCCCTTACTGCAAATGTCATGAAAGGCGATCGCGAAAAAACTTTACAAGCTGGTTGTGATGGATATATTCAGAAACCAATTGATGTAGATGCCCTACCCAACCAAGTACGCTCATTCATAAGCTCTAAAACCAAGGACTAATCATGGACGGAGCACTCGAGGAAAGGTATTCCCAAGACATTGAATTAGGTAACATTACAGTTTTGGTTGTTGAAGATAACGTTTCAAATTTTGTTTTGATTGCTCGTCTATTAGGATACTTGGGAATTCATTGTGAGTGGAAAACTTCTGGCTATGAGGTTGTTGAATACGCCGATATGCTTCCCAAACTGGACCTGATTCTGATGGACATTCGCCTACCCTATGAGGATGGTTATGAGGCCTTAAGGAAAATCCGACCCTCCCCAAATCTTTCCTCAATCCCAGTCATCGCGATCACAGCCGAAGCATCATTAGAGCAAATGCAAAAAGCCCACGCGGCTGGCTTTAACGGCTTTATCGGTAAACCGATCGATCCGGACCGCTTTCCAGAACAAATTAGAGAAATACTGAGTGGCAAGCCCGTTTGGGAACTATAAGGGTTTGCCCGCAGCAAAGGAGAGAAGACAAAACCATGAAGCTAGATATACCTGAAATCCCTCTTTCATCCACTAGCAAGATCACAACTGAAGAGAGCACCCCAGATGATCGATTGGAAGAGCAAGGTCTCTTTATCAGAGATGCTCTTGTCTTAATTGAAAGTTTTTTTCGTACAATTTCCGGCATTTCGGATATCAGAATTTACTTTACACTTTTTCAAGCTGAAAACTCCTCAATTTTTGTCCTAAAGGATCAAAAATTAGTTGAAACGCCTTCAACACCGTTGCTCAATTCTTTGATTACTGAGATGATGAAGAGTCGGAACACCATATTGTTTACCGACTTTTCTCAAAAAGCGTCCGAAAATTTAGGGAAACAAACAGGCTCTTCCTGGCTAGTTTCGCCCATAAGCAGCGCTAATCAAATCGTTGGAGCAATTTTTATTCAAGGACCAAGAGGTGGACCCTATTTTGCAGAGAGCGACAAACAAATTTTGGCATCTCTGACCGAACCGATCTCAAACCTTTTTCAAAATGTATTTTTCCTCGAATCTACTCGCAAAGCTCTTGAAACACAATATGACGCGGTCAACGCTATTGCAAAAACTCAAGAAGATCTAGCCAGATTAACCGATAAACTTCTTGAGACACTCGATGTGGACCTAGTTCTGCAATCAAGCGTATCTGAATTGAGAGAATTGTTCGAACTTGCTGAAGTGGAGATCCAACTAGTAGCCGATTAATACTGGGATTTTGAAAGTATATACCGAAGGATTTGTAAAATGAAAGCTTTTCCCTCCCTTCAAAGTATCCCCATTCACACCCGCATTATTGGTATGCTGACGCTTATTTCTATATTAGCAGTAGGAGGAACGGTTCTTAGTTCCGTGTATACAACGCGGGAGATCAGCGGTACAACTCAACAGTTGAGTGGAGGCATTGTTAAAGAGCAAGTAACTCATTCTCTCATCTCTTTAAATCACAATCTGGCAGTTGATACCAGCCGAATGCTTGAAAAAACTGCCCAAGATGTAGAGTTCCTTGCTCAGTATGTTCTTGACATCTGGACAAAACCAGAGCAAGAAGAGATGAATTGGGCTAAGGATGAAGTAATCGTGAGAGGGGAAAATGGTCAATACCTAAATAGTAAAAGAGATGTTTCCAGTGTATTTCTTCCCAATCACACATCATTAACCTCTCAGGTTCAGGAGGAGATTGAAAAAAGTCGTTATTTAGACTTGGTTTTTGAATCGGTTCAAAGAGGCAATCCAGACATTGCCGCTATTTATTTTGCTACCCCAAACAACCTGACGCGGTACTATCCCAATATCGATCTGGGGAATGTAGTCCCCCCTGACTTTACCCCTATTGGTAGACCTTGGTTTATTGCTGCCGTTGAAAACTCAAAACCCACGGCAAATGTTGTTTGGTCTACGATTTATCTTGATGCAACCGGTCTCGGATTAGTTAGCACTGCTTCGCGCGCAGTCTATGATCATGGGAAATTGATTGGTGTTATCGGAGTTGACCTGCTCGTGCAAGATATTCTTGCCAACGTGGAGGAATCTTTTGAACTAAAATCCGGTTATAACTTCATAATTAATGATCAAGGTTTTGCCCTTGCCCTTCCCCGCCAAGGATATCTAGATATCTTAGAGCGGCAACCCGCAGAAGGAGAAGAACTAACCAATCTACGCGATACACGAAACGAGTTTTTACCCATAATTGTGGAAATGAGAAGAGGGAATAGTGGAGTAAAAGAAGTCAACATCGGATCAAGAAACTTAATCGTTGCTTATAGCGCAATTCCCAATGTTAGGTGGAGTATCGGCAGCGTTGTAGACGCTGCCAGTTATCTACAACCGCTTTCTGATCTTGAAAGCACACTCCAAACAAGCACCCAACGGCTGATTATTGTTCAAATTCTCCCCTTATCTGCCGCTGTTTTAGTC
>JAOAHK010000383.1 GCA_026415275.1 Anaerolineales bacterium | reverse complement strand
CAGGAATTGAGCCAACGCGAGCTGGCTTGGATTGCCCTGCGGGGGGAGATGCCACCGCGCTTGCCCTTCATCACCCGCTTGGAGGCTTGGCATCGCAGTCACCAACGCACGCAAACTTTACCGGCTCACATGGCCGATTGGGATTTAGACCGCCTGCATCGCGAGGTGGGGGTCGGGCGGCTAAAGTTTGTCAATGCCTATGCCTTCCGCTTGCGCGGCGTGGAAGTGCGCGCCCGCTTTGAAGGGGAAGCGTTTTATCATGAATACGAACCGGTGATCGAGAATTTCCCCAGTTTTTGGGATATTGTCTCGACCATCAAGGCAGGGGTAACCGAGACCGATCTAATCACCCCAAAAGGCACTTTGCACCTAAGACATGGTTTGTTGGAAGAACATGTCCTCTGCGGCTTGGATCCTTACCTTCAAAAGCACCTCATTTCCCAACCCGAAGATTATCCCATCGCTGAGTATATCATCGAACGGATGGAGTTCGTGCCACTGTTCGATGCCGTAAAAAGCTGGCAAGAAAAAGTTGGCGGAAATGGCATGGTCGTGCCGCTCTTGCAGCGCATTCCTTTCCAGCAGGTTTTGTTGGAATATTTAGGCGAAGTGAACACCTTCAAAGCCCTGCACTACGAGCGGGAACGGGTCGAGCGGTTGCTGCATTTGTTAGACGAGCAACTGTTGGAACTCCTGCCTCGTTTGTCGCCGTTAGACGCTGACGCCCCTGAAGGGACACCCTACGTTGAATTTCCCGATAACCTGCATGGCATGATGACCAGCCCGCCGCTCTTCCGCAAATATTGTTTAGAGGCTTATCAGAAATATACCCAAATCTTGCATGACCAAGGCAAGAAGGTTGGCAGCCATACCGACGGAGATATGCGCACCTTATTGACTTTGCTCACCGAGAGCGGATTGGATGTGTGCGAGTCGTTCTCCCAACAACCCCTTACGAGTTGCACCTTTGAAGAAGCATGGCGGGCTTTTCAGAAGGGGCCGATGATTTGGGGCGCCATCCCTTCGACATGGCTGGAAGAACAGACCCCTCAAGAAGAATTTGAGAAAAACATCGAGCATCTTTTGTCCCTCATCGATCGACCGATTTTGCTTGGCGTGGTGGATTTGTTCATGCGGCATAACTCCATCGAGCGCGTGGCTTGGATTGCTCAGAGGTTGAAGACAAAGCTGTGATGGTTATCCTGTGGCGCAATTCGGAAGGGTCGTGCTGAAATAGGAGAGACAGCATTGGGTCAAGAGAACGGGCCTTCTCCAAACATTCGTAAACGGGTTGGGCTGCGCGAAGTCGCCAAAGTAGCCCAGACTTCGATTGCTACAGTCTCGCGGGTTTTGAACAACACCGGGTACGTCTCGGAAGAGAGCCGCCGCCGCGTCATGGAAGCGGTGCGCCAATTGAATTATCAACCCAACTTGCGGGCAAAGGCGCTGCGCCAACGTTATAGCCGCACAATCGGCCTTATCATTCCTAATCTGCTGAATGCTTATTACACCGCCTTAGCCGACCAGATCAGCTTGTTGCTCAACCAAGAAGGCTTTCAATTGCTGTTGTCTTCTACCCGGGACGAGGTAGAAATTGAACGCACTGCCCTGCAAAAACTCATCGGACATGATGTGGATGGATTAATCTGGGTGCCCACTGCGCCGGACGAAGAGCTTTTACACCACCTTTATTCACAGCACATTCCCACGGTGTGCATCGTTCGGCAAGTCAAAGGCAGTCAATTGGACGCCATTATTTTCGAAGACTTCAAAGGCGCCAAAGCAGCTACTCAAGAATTGCTCAAAGCTGGGCACAGGCGCATTGGCTACATTGGTGGCGATGTCGGTTTTAGCAGTAACTACGACCGTTGGCAAGGCTTTTTGCAGGCAATGAAAGAGGCGGGCATCTCAACCGATGAATGTTGTGTGCGCTTAGGCGCTCTGCGCAGCGAATGGGGGGCAAAAGCCGCCGCCGAACTGTTGCGCCTAAAACCGCGACCGACGGCTCTGTTTGTCGCCAGCAATGCAATTATGCCCGGCGTGATTAAGACCTTGCGGTCGCACGGTGTAGAAATTCCGCGCGATATCTCACTGATCTGTTTTGATGATTTGGATTGGTTCTCTTTCTCCCAGCCACCGATCAGCGCGGTAGCCACCAGCCATACTCATCTAGCGCAAGCTTGTGTCGATTTGTTACTCAGGCGGATCAGCGGTGAAGACGATAACTTGCCGCAACCGCATTTGCGCCAAATCAGCTTTGAGGTTGTATTGCGTGCATCGATCGCACCACCACGACAGACAGAAGACAACTAAGATGTCACTTTAGAAGAGGAGTTCAACATGAAAACTGGAGCCAAAGCCGGCAACTTGACGATTCTCTCGGAAGGTGAACTCGACCGCATTTATCAGGCTTCCTTAGACCTGTTGATGGATCCGGGCATCTTCAGCGAATCGGATTTGTTTCTGGATATCTTCGAAAAGGGAGGCGCAAAAATCAATCGGGAGACGCGCTCGATTCATGTCCCGCGCGAAATGGTTGAGTGGGCGATTGAACAGGCGCCAAAATCCTTTATCCTTTACGGGCGGAACGATCCCACGAAGGATTTGCAAATCGAACTGGGGCGGGTATATTACGGCATGGGTGGCACCTCCGAGCCAATGTTTTGGGATTACGAAGCGCGCCGCCCGCGCCAGCCGACCAAACAAGATATGATTAACAACACGCGTGTCGGGCATGCTCTGGAGAACATCGATTTCGTACAGACTCTGTGTATGTCTGGTGATATGCCCACTTCGACCATCTTTTTCCACGATTTCGATGCCATCCTGCGCAACACCACCAAACCCACCGTGATCAATATCCT
>JAOAHK010000382.1 GCA_026415275.1 Anaerolineales bacterium | reverse complement strand
GTGATGTGGTTGCCCGCCTATTGTTCAGAACTGAACCCGATTGAACGCTTCTGGCGTCACCTCAAGGAGCAAGTTTGGATCAACAAGCTCTATCCAGACATGGCTGAGCTTGTCCGGTCTGTTATTGATCAGCTGGAGCGGCAGAATGACTGTAGCCGCGTTGATCGCTTCTGTTTGTTAAAGTTCATGCAATGACTTACTTAGGATATCACAGCGCTGAAACTTTTCTTTCACTAGTTGCGCAGCTTTTTTGGCAGCCTCCCCTTGGCGGAAGTCAAAAGCTTCAAACAAAACTTGTTCACAAGGCAAGGAGAGTTCATCCCGAAGTGAGGATAATTTTCCGCCATCTCTAGAGAAAAGGGCTAGGGAGGCTTTTTCAGCAGAAAAGCGGCGGGCGATCGTCTGACCCGTTGGGCTCGTTGCGCCAGCGATGACGACTACTCTTTGATCATTCATCTTAGCCCTCCTCTTGTTCAAGTAAATTGTGGTTCATTCCTTCAATGAGTGGTCGGTCAATTTGTTCCTCAAGGTGACGTTTCCCGTTCGGATCGATCCAATGCCCTGACCTTAAGGCCTTTGTTTTCAAGTAAAATTCGTTGTATGGGTTGGGGGGAATTACTAGGGGGATGCGTTCGCTAACTCGAATGCCATAGCGCTTGAGTTCTTCGATTTTTCTGGGGTTATTGGTCATCAAGCGGATGTAACGCACTCGCAAAGAGTCGAGCATGTGTGCAGCAATCCAATATTCCCGTTCATCATCACGAAAACCAAGAGCTAGATTGGCATCCACCGTGTCCAATCCATGATCTTGCAAGCTGTAGGCACGGATTTTGTTGATAAAACCGATGCCCCGACCTTCCTGGCGCAGATAAAGGAGGATGCCATTTTCCATTTGTCCAATCGTGCGCAAGGCTGTCTCCAGTTGATCGCGACAATCGCAACGTAGGGAACCAAACACATCCCCGGTCAAGCATTCCGAATGAATTCGTACTGGCACATGCTCTGCCCCTAAAACATCCCCATGTACGAGGGCAGCATGTTCTTTTCCATCTTTGTTGTTATAAAAAGCAACAACATGGAATTGCCCAAAGCGGCTGGGCAACTCAGCAATTGCAACAATCCGCACGCAAATTTGATCAGGTCCGTAGCCGTCACAACAATGTTCGTGATCTTCGTTGATCAATTCCCGGATTTGTTGTGGAGTAAAACTCATTTCGCCTCCCGTCTTTCGCTCCTAACTCTCCCTGCTTTGATTGACGCTCAGTGGATTTTCAGGGTGATTTTCTATAATGAGCGATTTGATTGTAGAGGGTAAATCCTTTTTGAGGTGAAAGCGGATAACTTGACGGCTTTGATTGAGCAATGCATGTTGATCACCGAGCGCTTGGGCTAGTTTCAGGGTGCCGAAACGGATACTGGAGTGGGGTGATCCGAATTCATCTGGAATGGGCAGATCGGTATTTTGGGGATCACAGGTGAGTTGGATGAAATAACCTTTCCCATCGTCTCCTTTGTGCAATTGGCCAGTTGAATGGAGATAGCGAGGTCCATAGCCCAAGGTGACGGCGCACCCTGTTTGGTTACGCAAAGCTCTCCGTAAAGTGTTTAGAGCTTCATCGTTCTCTTTATCTTGAGGCAAATAAGCTTGGATGGCAATGTAGGCGGGAGGAGCTGCTTGACTCAAAAAGGCCTGTAAAGCTTCCTTTGGATTTCTGGCAGAAACCATACCAAAAACATCAACGGTTTTGGTGAAGAGAGAAGGTTGAGCGTTTGAGAGTTTACCGCTCTCTTTGAAGCTCGTGACAAACTGACGAGTGAGGGCTTTGGTCTCTTCCACATTGGGTTGATTAAAGGGATGCACACCAATTAGATGACAGGCAATGGCAGTTGCCATCTCCCAGTAGAAGAATTGTTCTGCTAAGTTATACCTTCCGGCAATTGGAAGGATGAGGACAGGATGTCCTCGCTCTTGTAAGGCGATGGTGATATTATCAAATTCTTCTTCACCATCCAATCGCAGGTATACAAAAAGACGGTCGAAACTATAATCATCGGCTTTCCCAATTGGTTCATGAACGACAGGCAAAATTCCCTTGCCATCCTTACCGCTGCTCTCAGCGATCAATTGCTCGACCCAATCGCCAAAACTTTCCAAGCTGGGTGAGATCAAAAAAGTGACTTTGTCTTTTCCATGGAGTGCCATTGTCCCTAAAGTGGCGCCTAACATAGCTGCTGGATTTTGGCACTCTGGATGGAGAGTTTCTTCTTGACTCGCTTGCACCGCTTGAGTAGCTTGATCGAAAAATGTGTGAAGGTCTAGACCAATGAGGGCTGCTGGCACCATCCCAAAAAGGGAAAGGGCGGAATATCGTCCACCAATATTTGGATCGTTAAGGAAAAGTGCGCGAAAGCGCAGTTGTTCTGCGACTTCAGCAAGAGTGCTCCCTGGGTCTGTAATGGCGAGAAAGTGTGCACCAATTTCGTTTTCGCTTAACTCGTTTCGACACCGATTGTAGAAATAACGGAAGAGCGAAAAGGTCTCAACTGTGCCACCCGATTTCGTTGAGACAAGAAAGAGGGTTTTGCCATAATCGAGCTTTTTTTCGACGCTGGCAATGGTATCGGGGTCGGTTGTATCGAGCACTATTAAATCAAGATAACCGTCTTTGACACCAAAGACTTGGCGAAAGACCAGGGGGGCTAGGCTAGAACCGCCCATTCCCAAAAGCACGGCTTGCTGATAACCGTCTTTTTGTAGTCCTTTTACAAGGGCTGTGAGTTGATGCAGGCGGGATGGCATCCATTCAGTGCAATGCAACCAACCTAAGCGGTTAGTAATTTCGGTCGGTTCTGAGCTCCAAAGGGTAT
>JAOAHK010000037.1:8412-11720 GCA_026415275.1 Anaerolineales bacterium | reverse complement strand
CGCCAAAATCGTGGACTACGTCATCGAGCATGGAACCTGTCAGGGAATTAAGGAAGTGCCCGAAGAAATTCGGCGTGTTTTTGTTGTCTCGACCGATGTCACCGCCGAAGAACATGTGCGCATGCAGGCAGCCATGCAAGCCTTTGTCGATAACAGCATGAGCAAAACCATCAACTTCCCTGCAGATGCCACTGTTCAAGACGTGATGATTGCCTATCAACTGGCGTGGCAACTTGGCTGCAAGGGTATCACTGTTTATGTAACGGGCTCTCGCGAAAAAGTTGTTCTGGAGACCAAAGCTACCGCCAAGAAAAAAGAGAAGAGCGACTCTGGTGGGTACAGTGCCGAGCAGATTGCGCTTTGGCAGGAACAGAAAAAGCCTCGGCCGCGCGCTTTGCACGGCTACACATATAGTATCAACACCCCCTTAGGTAAAGCTTTTATCACTATCAACGAAAATGGCGACAATCAACCTTTTGAGGTCTTTATTAACACCGCCAAAGCTGGGTCGGACACTGCTGCGGTTTCGGAGGCGATTGGTCGCTTGATCTCATATATCTTGCGCCTAGCTTCGCCGGTGCCTCCGCGCGAACGGTTGAAAGAGGTTTGGCGCCAACTCAGTGGGATTGGTGGAGGACGTTCATTAGGATTCGGGCCAAACCGGGTACGCTCCTTACCGGATGGTGTGGCGCAAGTTCTGGCTGAATACTTAGAAAACAAAGAAAATCATGTTGAGAATCCTCACCAACAGATTCCGATGTTAGAACTAGAATTAGACCTTGAACGGAACAATGGCAGTGGATCGGAAACTCTACCGAATTCGACATCGGACACTAGCCGTTATCAAGTCGGTGATCTATGCCCTGAATGCGGTCAGGCAGCAGTCGTTAACGAAGAAGGCTGTCGGAAGTGCTATGCCTGCGGTTTTAGCGAGTGTTGATGTATGACCAAACGGTTGGTGGTCGTTGCGGGCAACATTGGCACTGGGAAAACATCTCTAGCAGAACGGATCGGCGCCCGGTTAGGCTGGCATACTGCCTTCGAATCGGTCGCCGATAACCCCTATCTTGCCGATTTCTATGCTGATATGCGCGCTTGGGCATTTCATTTACAGATTTTCTTTCTCGGACACCGCGCGCAACAATACCTGCAAATGGTGCAACTGCCCCAATCGGTGATTATCGATCGCAGCATCTACGAGGACGCTTTTATCTTTGCGCGTGCCCTGTACCAGATGGGCAATCTGACCGAGCGTGACTATCAATCTTATCGAACGGTTTTTGATCTTGTTGTCAATAAACTCCCTCCACCGGACTTGCTAATCTATCTTCAAGCGCCGGTGGAGGTACTTATGCAGCGAATCCGTCAACGAGGGAGGAATATTGAAAGCGGCATCACCGCTGAGTATCTACGCTTGCTCGAAAGCTTTTACGACGATTGGCTACAAACCTTCGATATCTGCCCCGTGTTAACCATTCGCACTGATGATTTGGATTATGTCCATCGTCCCAAACATCTCAATCTCGTCGTGCAACGCATCCAAGAACGCCTCGCCGGTCGAGAGGAAGTGATCTTTCCATCAAACACCTTAACCGAATCCTAAACGAGTGAGAAGCGAGCAACAGCCCCCATCTTCCTAAAAAAGCTCGCCAAAATTCTTGTGCACTCAACGACTCAACGGTAAATTCGCTCATTCCGGTTTTGAAAATAAGACGCGAGAACAGAATGCTTTTTAGTTATCTCAGAAACAAGCTAAGTATCAAGCCGCCTAAGTAGAATAACCCAAAACGGCGATTGTGGAAAAAAGCAGCGGCAACATAATAATTCGGCCAGACGTCAGGAAAATCTAATGGTTTCTCGAGAGGTTTGGGGGCGCGAAAGATCGGGAGCACGCGGAGAAAAGCTGGAACAGCGAGAAGCACACCCAACATCACCGGAGAGAAGAAACCTTCAGCCACCAAATAAACAACTAAGAGATATTGGGCAGCCAGCATCCCCAAGACAATCGCACGCGAAGCGCGGTCGCCCATCAAGACAGGCAAAGTATATATGCGCTTGGCTCTATCCATATCCAGTTTATCGATATGTTTGCCAAAAATAACCCCCGTCACGCCTAAAGCATAGGGCAAGCCAGCTAGAACCACATTCCAATCCCAGTTTCCAGTGACTTCATAGAAAACGCCACCGATCATTAGGGGACCCCACACAATGAGAACCGCAATCTCACCTAAAGCTATATATTTCAATGGCCAGGTGTAAAAAAGAACAAAAAAAGCACCGGCAAGCAAAAGCGGCAGAGTCAATCCACCGCGATAGAAAACCAGATAAATCCCAATCGCTAAAGCTAGTCCGCCGGTCACAGCGGAATAGGTTAGATGCTGACGCTTGCTCATCAAACCATGCAAGAGTGGTTGAGGACCATATTGAGCGCGGTAATAATTTTCTTGATCAACGCCGCGCGCGGCATCTGTGTAGTCATTGAGCAAATTATTGGTAGCATGAGCAAGGACAATTCCAATTGTTGCTAAGAACCAAGGCAGAAAGGAAAAATCGCCCTGTTGGTACGCTAATATCCCCGCAATTGCCCCACTCAAAAAAGTCATGATCAACACCGCCGCCCGAGTAGAAATCAGCCATTTTGAAAGCACATCTAAACGTTGCCACTCTGCTTTCTCAACGTGCGGGATGATCTGCAGAGCTTTAATCCACATGGATATATTCATCATTCACCTCCAATTTCCAGATTCTAACTAAGATTAGAGGTGAAGAATCTAAGATTTTTATAGGAATTTTATGTTAAACGCAGAGTTTGCAGATCAATTATTTTTCCTCTGCAAACTCCATGTCCTCAGCGGTTAAGTACTTTTTACCTCTGTCCTGAACTGAGGTTATTCCAAAAATTTAGCCAAAACGTCGCTGCATTCCATCAGGAGATATTCTTCACCATCGATCTTAAACTCCGTCCCTGTATATTTTGGAAACAAGACTTTATCGTTGATCTTTAAGCAAACTTCTTCCGAATCACCCACCGCAATGACAAGGCCAGTCTGAGGTTTTTCCTTTGCAGTTTCAGGGATATATAAGCCAGAAGCAGTTTTAGATTCTTGGTCAAGGGGTTTGATCAAAACCCGTGTGCCAAGGGGTTGTATTTTTATGTTGCTCATTTCTACCTCCAATATCATAGAATAAGTTATTTCAAACCCAAATACTGGTCAATTTTTGCCCGATCAAATCCAACAATAATCTTCCCCCCAATGTCGATAACGGGTACGCCACTCCTGTCTCTTATACACATCTCCGAGCCCACG
>JAOAHK010000037.1:0-8402 GCA_026415275.1 Anaerolineales bacterium | reverse complement strand
ACGACGCACCATATCACGCGCAGCAATCGGATCGCGGCTGACATCTACATCCCGAAATTTGATCCCTCGTTCCCGCAAGTAGCGTTTTGCTGCGTTGCAGAAAGAGCATGTAGGTGTGCTAAAAAGAATTACTTTGGGTTGCGCTTTTGCTTGAGTCGTCATCTAACTCACTCCAATCAGTAAATTCGCAAAGTCAAACCATTAGATGCAGGGTTTTGGGAAAAGTTACATATATGGATATTTCAACTGTAAATGCGATAAAATAAGGCGCAATGTTTAGAGAACGCAATGTCTAAACTTACCCATAGCAGAAAGGAATGATGAGATGGCAAAATACCGCATCGCATGGTTGCCTGGGGATGGTATTGGAGTTGATGTTCTGGAAGCCGCGCAAATTGTTCTCGAGCACCTAGATTTTGACGCTGAAATCCTTCATGGTGATATAGGCTGGGAGTTTTGGTGTAGAGAAGGCGACCCCCTTCCCCAACGCACCGTTGAACTCCTAAAGACCGTTGATGCCGCGCTTTTTGGCGCGATCACCTCAAAACCAAGCGATGCTGCTGAAGCCGAATTAATCCCTGAGTTGCAAGGCAAAGGTTTAGTCTATCGCTCCCCAATCGTTCGCATGCGCCAATTATTTGATTTATTCATCTGCCTCAGGCCCTGCAAAGCTTACACTGGCAACCCACTTAATTATAAAGAGAATATCAATCTGGTCGTTTTCCGCGAAAACACCGAAGATTTATACGCTGGTGTGGAATTTTCTCCTGTCCCTACAGACATTCACGATGTGATAGCCAAGCACTCCCCAAATTTTGCTCCATTTAAGGGACTATTGGGTGATCAATATGCCCTTTCTTGCAAGATCAACACGCGCAAAGGTTCTCAGCGTATCGTGCGCGCCGCCTTTGAGTTTGCTCGGAAAAATAAACGCCAAAAAGTCACCATCATCCACAAAGCCAATGTTGTGCGGGCTTCTGATGGACTATTTTTACAGGCTGCGCGCGAAGTAGCGCAAGACTATCCTGAAATCCAGTGGGAGGAAGCCAACGTTGATGCAATTTGTATGTGGCTCTTAAAAAATCCTCTGAACTACGATGTCTTAGTTGCCCCCAATCTATATGGCGACATCATCTCAGATTTATGCGCCCAAATGGTTGGGGGATTAGGTTTTGGATGCTCAGGCAACATCGGTGAGAAGTTAGCCGTATTTGAACCGACGCATGGTTCCGCACCCAAGTATGCTGGTCAGTACAAAGTCAACCCAATCGCAACCATTCTCTCAGCGAAAATGATGCTTGATTGGCTGGGGGAGTTCGAAAAAGCTCAACGTCTTGAATCTGCGGTCGCCTCCGTCATTGCTGAAGGGCGTGTGCGAACCTATGATATGGGAGGAAGCCATTCAACCCTCGAGATGGCTAAAGCGATCGCCGAAAAATTATAGATGCGAATCAACAAGATGGGAGAGAAATGAAAAAATCTGCTAATCTGCGTAAAGCCATCATGGAACGACGCGCAGTAGTCGTGCCCGGCTGTCACGATGCCTTGTCCGCCAAAGTCATCGAAATAGCGGGGTTTGAAGCGGTGCAAGTCTCTGGGTTTGGATTGGCAGCCTCTTTTCTATCCAAACCAGATGTTGGACTGATGCAAATGAAAGACATTCTCGATATAACCGCAAACATTGTTCAAGCCGTTGACATTCCGGTGATGGCGGATTTAGACACTGGGGGCGGCAACGCCATAAACACAGCGGATAACGTGAGACGAGTTATCCAAATGGGCGCTGCTGGGGTAAATATCGAGGACCAGGTCTTTCCGAAACGATGTGGGCACCTTGCCGGAAAAGAAGTTATCCCATGCGAAGAGATGGAAGGGAAAATTCGCGCTGTGGTCGACGTTCGGAACGCCCTCGACCCAGACTTTTTGATCAATGCCCGCACCGATGCCTATGCTGTAGAAGGTTTTGAGGCTGCCATCGAGCGTTGCAATCGCTATCTGGCAGCCGGCGCCGATCTTGCATTTATTGATGGCATTCACACCCGAGTGGAAATCGAGACCGCTGTTCAAAGGTTAGGCGGACCCTTATCGGTCAACTTAATGGATGGCATAACAGGAGTCAAGACCGAATTGGTGCCGATTCCGGAGCTGGCGAAGATGGGGGTTGGAAGAGTATCAATTCCGGTTGCTTCCATCTTGGTTGCCCACCGCGCCCTGATGGAATTTTTTGCTGCTCTCCGAAAATCACCGACAGGTATTTTAGCCGGACAAACTCAATGGATCTCTTCCTTCGAAGAGTTTACCCAATTTGTCGGGATAGGGGATTATCGTGCTATGGAAGAAATTTACTTGCCCCCATGTGTTTTAGAAAAAAAGTATCCAGATCCGTTGATGAACTAATTTGGAGGTAGTGTGATGGGAATGACAATCGTAGAAAAAATCCTAGCCAGAGCGACAGATCGAGCGAGTGTTCGCCCTGGTGAGGTGTTGGAACCGCGTGTGGATTTAGCCATGTCGCATGAAAACACAGCATTAGTTATCAATCAATTTCAAGAGATCTTCAAAGGTACAGGTTTAGAAGCAAAAGTATGGGATCCATCTAAGCTGGCAATCATCTTTGATCACCGTGTTCCAGCCGAGAGCGCCAAAACCGCCACCAATCAAAAAAAGATCCGCCAATTTGTGCGCGAACAAGGAATTCAAAAGTTTCATGATATACGCGGGGACGAAGGAGGGATCTGCCATCAAGTGCTAGCTGAATCAGGTTATGTCTTGCCTGGATATGTAGTTGTTGGCACCGACAGCCATACGACAACTCACGGCGCGCTCGGTGCCTTCGCCTTCGGCATCGGGGCAACTGAAATGGCCAGTGTTTGGACATTGGGTCGAGTGCTGAATGTTGAAGTCCCCGAAACGGTCAAGGTCATTATCACAGGAAAGATTCCGCCGTTTGTCAGCGCCAAAGATGTAATCCTGGCTCTGATTGGCAAAATCACCGCGCAAGGGGCAAATTTCAAAGTGCTAGAGTTTCATGGAGATACCATTCGCCGCTTACCCACTTCGGGAAGATTGACCCTATGCAATATGGCAATCGAAGCTGGAGCCACGAGCGGGATCGTGCCACCGGATCAAGAAACTATCCGTTATCTGCGCGAAGAGTGTGGAATTACCGACCTCAATCTCGATGTATATCCTGACCCCGATGCTACATATGCCGAGATCGTGGAATTGGATGTCTCAACCTTGGCCCCAATGGTAGCTTTTCCGCATATGGTTGATAACGTCAAGCCTGTTGAAGAGGCTTTTGGGTTACCAATCGATCAAGTCATGATCGGATCTTGTACCAATGGTCGGCTTGAGGATATTGAAATAGCGGCGCGAATTCTGCGCGGTAAAAAGATCGCCCGTACCGTTCGCATGTTGGTCTTCCCAGCTTCCTATCGCATTTATCACCAAGCCCTTGACTTGGGCTACATCAAGGATCTGTTGGAAGCCGGGGCTGTGGTAATGAACCCGGGTTGCGGGCCTTGCTTAGGCGTGCATGAAGGAATTCTTGGCGACGGTGAACGGGGCTTATCCACTACCAACCGTAATTTCAAAGGGCGCATGGGCAATCCTAATTCCGAGGTATATCTATGCTCCCCAGCGGTTGCAGCCGCCAGTGCTCTTACTGGAGTCATCACCGATCCCCGCACCCTCGACCTTCCGATTCAAGAAAACCTCTCGTAAGGAGACTTAAATGCCGAACGTGGTTCTTGTCCTTGGTGATGATATATCAACCGACCATATCTATCCTGGTCGTTTTATGGCGACCGTCCTACCCAATGAAACCCCCCAATACGCCTTTGCGGATTATCCGTTGAATAATAAACTCAACACGGGGCAAATTCCACCTAACAGCATCATCGTCGCAGGTGAAAATTTCGGCTGTGGATCCTCTCGTGAACAAGCTGTGTCCGCTCTAAAGGGTTGGGAACTCATGGTAGTTGCGAAAAGTTTTGCGCGCATCTTTTTCCAAAACGCCGTCAATCTTGGATTACGGCTCGTCATCTGTCCCAGTATCGATGCTGCAGAGGGGGATGAACTAGAATTAACCGACACAGAAGTGATTAACCATAGCAAGGGTAAGCGTTTTCCAATTGTTCCCTTGCCTGCTACCCGCCAGGCGATTATCGATGCGGGTGGATTAATTGCTTATACGCGCAAAAGGCTAATAGAAGAACGGCAACACTAACAATAATTAAGACTTTCATCAACGATTGAATAACCTCCCACAGGATGGACAAGATGACCTGCGGGAGGTTCAATTTAGGAGTCTAGTCTCGCCAGCGCTATCATACAAAATCACCAAGAAATGGGGGAGTCTTTTGGATAAAAATTCACTTGACCTGGCATTCATTCAATTTATAATCACGACTAATTTTGTCGTATATATTCGAGCTAGGTATGAAAGTCTCTAAGAAATGTGATTACGCATTGCGAGCATTGATGACCCTAGTTGAGAATTATGGGAGTCAACCTGTATCAATCCGCCAGATGGCACAACGCAATGCGATTCCCAAACGCTTTTTGGAACACATAATGCTTGATCTCAAAGCTAAGGGTTGGGTTACCAGCTTACCAGGCAAAAACGGTGGCTACCTTTTGGCAAAAAGCCCTGATGAAATCTTCATCGGTGAGATTGTGCGTCACTTCGATGGCTTGTTAGCACCCATTGCCTGTGTATCGATTAGTCATTACCGCGCTTGCCCCTTAGAAGCCACTTGTCGCTTTCGCCGTCTTTTCCTCATTATCCGCAACGAGATCGCCCAATTGTTCGATCAGACGAGTCTTAGTATTGCATTTCGCGGCGAGCCAGTCAAACGTGGTGAGGTCTTTGATGAAGCTTTGATCGAAGGTGCCGGAATCTGAAGACACCGTGCTCGTTCGATCTTAAACACACTGACAAGCAGAAAGAGGTTGATAATGACCAAAATTGCAAAGGATGTCACGGAATTGATCGGCAACACTCCTCTTGTGCGCCTAAATCGCGTCACGCTTGGTGTTGAGGCAGAGGTTGTGGCTAAGTTAGAGTTCTATAACCCAGCAAAAAGTGTGAAAGATCGCATAGGCTTTTCGATGATCGACGCTGCGGAAAAGGCTGGCATTTTAACAAAGGAGAAGATCATCGTTGAGCCCACCAGCGGCAACACAGGGATCGCCCTTGCCATGGTTGCGGCTGCGAAAGGGTATAAACTGATCCTCTTTATGCCTGAAACCATGTCCAAAGAAAGGCGCATCCTCTTGCGTGCTTATGGCGCAGAATTGGTTTTGACCCCAGGAGCGGAAGGAATGGCAGGAGCCATTCAACGCGCCGAAGAATTGGTCAACTCCGCCCCACAAAAGTACTTCTTACCCCAACAGTTCAAGAATCCAGCCAATCCAGAAATCCATCGCAAAACAACCGCTGAGGAAATTTGGCGCGATACGGATGGCAAAGTGGATATCGTAGTTGCAGGGGTTGGAACCGGTGGCACAATCACAGGTGTCGGCGAAGTACTGAAGGCGCGCAAACCGTCTCTAAAGGTCATCGCAGTTGAACCAGATGCCTCCCCTGTCCTTTCCGGTGGAGAGAAAGGTCCCCATCCTATCCAAGGGATTGGAGCAGGCTTTGTTCCCGAAGTGCTAAACACGCAAATTTACGATGAAGTAATCCGGGTTCGCAACGAGGATGCCTTTGAGATGGCTCGCAGGGTTGCCCGTGAAGAAGGCCTCCTAATCGGAATTTCGGCTGGAGCTGCTACGTGGGCGGCTATACAAGTGGCTAAACGCCCCAAAAATGCCGGGAAACTGATTGTCGTGATAATCCCTTCTTTTGGAGAAAGATATCTCTCCACTGCCCTTTACGCTGACCTAGCTGATTAATAATTTCATTAAATTTCTACACAAGGAGTACTCTATGCAAGCATCCCAACACTCATTTGGCTTTACCACGCGACAACTCCACGCCGGTTACACCCCAGACCCAACCACTGGAAGTCGCGCTGTCCCAATTTATCAAACTACCAGTTATCAATTCAAGAGCACTGAACACGCAGCCAATTTGTTTGCGCTTAAGGAACTAGGGAATATCTATACCCGGATTATGAATCCTACCACCGATGTGTTGGAGAAGCGCGTTGCAGACCTAGAAGGTGGTGTTGCGGGTTTGGCCGCCAGCAGTGGACATGCTGCGCAAATTCTCGCCATTCTCACCGTCGCCGAAGCTGGTGACCATATCGTCTCTTCTAGCCGATTGTATGGCGGCACTTACAACCAATTTCACTACACACTACCCAAAATGGGTATAGCGGTCACTTTTGTTGATCCAACAAACCCTCAAAATTTTGAGGTGGCCATTCAATCGAACACAAAAATTATCTATGGTGAAACGTTGGGCAACCCAGACATATCGGTTTTTCCTTTTGAGGAAGTTGCTGAAATAGCTCGTAAGCACCAAATTGTGCTTATGATCGATAACACCCTTGCCACACCATATCTATTCCGGCCTATTGAATGGGGCGCCAATGTTGTGACCCACAGCACAACCAAATTTCTCGGAGGGCATGGCACAACAATCGGTGGGTTGATTGTGGATGGAGGTAACTTCAATTATCGGCAAGATCGCTACCCCAATTTCACCCAACCTGATCCTTCTTACCATGGGTTGGTCTATGCTGATCTAGAAGGAGCTGGTCTGCCACCTTTTGCTATCAAGGCTCGGGTACAGATGTTGCGCGATATCGGTGCTTGCCAAGCGCCATTTAACTCCTGGCAAACTCTACAAGGAATTGAAACCCTCTCGCTCCGCATGGAACGCCATGTCCAAAACGCCCAAGCTGTCGCTGAATTTCTAGAAAAGCATCCTAAAGTCAATTGGGTGATGTATCCCGGTCTCAAAAGCCATCCCGATCATGAACGTGCCAAACGCTACCTTCCCAAGGGTGCCGGCGCGATTCTCGGTTTCGGAATCAAGGGTGGACTTGAGGCAGGCAGAAAGTTCATTGATCGTCTCCAACTTTTCAGTCATTTAGCAAATGTGGGCGATGCAAAATCCTTGGCTATCCATCCCGCAACGACTACACACAGCCAACTTTCCCCGGATGAGCAGCTTTCTGCCGGTGTGAGTCCAGATTTCATTCGTCTGAGCATTGGTATTGAGGATATTGACGATATTCTCTGGGATTTAGACCAAGCATTACAAGACTAAGCATTCGTGACTCTTAGGATAAACCATGCACACAAGAAAAGGTAGGTGAAGCAATGCCCGTCATTATCCCCTCCACCCTTCCCGCCCGTGAAATCCTGCAAAAAGAAAACATATTCGTCATGGGCGAAGAGCGTGCCTTACATCAAGACATCCGTCCCCTTGAACTAGCGATTCTGAATTTGATGCCCACAAAAGTCGCCACTGAGACGCAACTTCTTCGCCTGATTGGCAACAGCCCCCTTCAGGTGAAGATCACCCTCTTGCACACAGCAACTCATGAGAGCAAAAACACATCTGCAGAGCATCTGCTCAATCACTATAAAACGTTCGATCAGGTGCAATCTCGCAAGTTTGACGGGTTGATCATCACTGGCGCACCAGTGGAGCAAATGGAATTTGAAGAAGTGGATTACTGGCAAGAACTTGTGGATATCATGAACTGGGCAGAAGAGTGTGTCGAATCAACCTTCTATCTGTGTTGGGGCGCCCAAGCGGGTTTGTATCATCGTTATAGGATACCTAAATATCCCTTACCGCGTAAGATGTTCGGAGTGTTCGAACATCGTCCGCTAATCCGCACAGCAAAACTCCTGCGCGGTTTCGACGATGTCTTCTATGCCCCCCATTCGCGGCATACCGAAATTCGCCGTGAAGATATAGAAAAAGTATCCGATTTGGAAATTCTTTCCGTATCAGATGAAGCCGGCATTTACATTGTAGCAACCAAAGATGGGCGTCATATCTTTGTGACCGGACACTCTGAATACGATCCCCTAACCCTCAAAAGTGAATACGAACGCGATTTGAGCAAAGGACTACCCATTGATATACCCAAGAACTATTTTCCCAACGATGATCCCAATGAAGTTCCAGTCGTACGCTGGCGTGGTCACTCGAACTTGCTCTACACCAATTGGCTAAATTATTATGTATATCAGGTAACTCCCTACGATTTGAACCAGATTCCCAAAGGAATCTACACCGATTTTTAGCGAATTAAGACCTTAACCTCCCGCAGGTTGATCTCAGATCAGGCAACCTGCCGGAGGTTGTTAGAAAACAGATTCGATCACACCCATCCCGCTCACGCCGCACACAACCCCAATTTTGTTTTACAATTGGGGTATGAATGCCGAACACACCCAATGGATCGCCCAAACCCTCGAGCAACTGCAAC
>JAOAHK010000381.1 GCA_026415275.1 Anaerolineales bacterium | reverse complement strand
GCTTTGGTGCGGCCACGAAAACCGGCGACGCTGGCCGTCCTCTCAGATTGCGTAGGAGAACGGATATCAGATGAGCAATGAGGGCTTTTGACCCCTTATTATAAGTACTGGGCCCGATTGAATGTCACTACTTCATACGCCGAAGGGTGCCGCTTTGATCATAGCCCCAATAACTTAGCAAGCTCTTTGGCAGGCTGATCAGTCTATCGGCAAAGACACTTCTTGATCTCGGTATCAAGATGAACAAATCTGTCTTTGCACGCGTTACTGCTACATAAGCCACACGGGATTTCAACCCAGGAACACTCTGGCTGTCGAAAATCCCGTCCAAGTCAACAACAATGACCGCGTCAAATTCGAGCCCTTTGCTGCTGTGAAAAGTCGTCAAGAACACGTCATTATCTTGTAATCCCAACCAGCGAACTGGCTTCTGCCTTAGGCGAGCTTTGCTAGATGCACTATCGCGGAGTTGTTGAAATTCTTCTACATCGTCTGGTCGTATTTGTGCATAGGCATCCAAGATAGTTTGATCGAGCAGATTACATGTGATTTGGTTTAACCACTGAGGGAGCGAGCAATTACTGTCACGAATGTCCCATAAAGCATCGAATAGTTCACGTTCCATTTGGTGCCGGGTAGTGTGCATACCATTAACTGCTTGATAGAGGCTGCTCCAGAATGGTAGAAGTTCATGAAAATATGTTCCTCCAACACACCACCGAGCTATACTCTGCACCCATTCAACCAGCTCAAGATTAGCATCGAAATCTGGATCTTTGTCTGCCCTGATTTTCCAATCGGAGCTATTTTCGAGGTCTTTGAGCATTTCGGAAAGCTGAGATCTGGTTCCGACGAGTACCGCAATACTTTGCCTAGGAGAAGCAGAAGTGTGGGAGGTTATCCTTTTCAAAATACGTTGTATCGTATCCCTCAGCGGATAGTTGGCGAGTTCTACAGCATAACATTCGCCTCGATCCGGAAGCTTCGATTGATAACCGGTGTTCTTTCCAAGTATGACATCGCCTAGGTTTATGATATTTTGAGCAGAGCGATAATTAGTTCTGAGCGTGATCAGATGATTGCCAGAAATCCTCGCTACCAGGTCTGCCAGCTCCGTTAGATAATCGGGCTTACTACCATGAAGTTCCTCATAGATGCATTGATTCGGATCCCCAATTGCAAAAACCGAGATCGGTCCTGACTCAACGAGATGGGTCACCATGCGGTGAAAGAGCGGACTGAGGTCCTGATATTCGTCAACAAACCACCACGGGTATTTGGCCGAAAGGGTTAATGCGAGTGTAGGAAACCTGTGCAGAATTTTCAATGCCAACATTTCGACATAAACAAAATCAACGCCTGGCGGGCTGTTGTGTAAAAGGTGGTGGTGGTAATCGTGGGCTAATTTTTTCCAGTTTAATTGCATCAAATTGGCGCGACTGTATCCATCTGCTTCTGGCAAGTAGACACTGCTAAAATCATCGTTGTTGGGAGCGAAATGTAGCCTCCGAAATTTCTCTAGGTTACTCTTGACGTTTTTCTGATCCCGCTGTGTGTTTGGAAGAGCTACATTCTGTTTTTGAAGGGCCAGTGAGAGGGCGTTCATTATCTCGTGCTGCGAGGCAATCCGAAATGGTCTAGGGACTTCGGCTGAAGGTAGCAGGCGTGCAGCGGGCATAACAATCTCTGCAATGCAAAATGAGTGAACCGTACCCACATACACGCGCTCAGCGTCGTGGATCCCTAATACCCGAAACTCCTTTTCCATTTTGGCAGCAAGCTGGCGTGAGAAGGTAATACACGCGACCTTGTGCGGATAGCTGACAATACCTTCAAAGAGTGTCTTGGCAACTTTGGTTGTCAGCAGGAAAGTTTTTCCTGAGCCGGGACCTGCAATGATTACTTGGCTGCCCAAACGGTCAAAAGCGGCACATTGATCAAAATCTTGTTTGATATCGGAGACTCGTTTGAGATATTCTGACATGGACGTTTATCCTAAAAAGGTATCTCTTCATCATCGAAAGGCAAATCTGACTCGAAGGCGCTTTCGGTCATCTCTGGATCAACCTGCGTGATTTGATTTGAAACCCGCCCAAGGATATATCGAACTGCGTCTTCGATATACGGCGGTATCCTATCCGCATCCATCCTGTCCGCCAATCGCTGAGCAAATCGGCCTTTTCCCACTCCGCTTTGTTCAATGCGTCTGATAACTTTACCCAGTTCCTGGTTATGAAGATCTTCTTCCATGCGTTTCTGTTGCAAAGAGCTACCTCCAAGCTCGGCATACACCTGAACAAACTCCGAACTGTATCCTGCTTGTATCAGCTCAGCTTCTAGCGTATATTCGTTCACGAAAATACCATTAGTTTGAAGGCTTTTTCCTACATCTCCCCATTTCTGCTGCTGATAGTCTGATTGGAGTTGTGCCAAATTGGGTCCATTCAAAAGTTGGGCCAGATGAATGCCTCGCTTGATCCCAGCGTAACTACAGTCGTTATCATCGCCGACATGCTCCTGATTAGGGTCACCATCCGTCAAAACTGCAAGAGGCAGGTCAAGACCTGAGGGACCAAGAAACTCGACGTAAGGCCTAAAATCAGTTCCGTACACATTGCAGACGCTTACGCCTGCGCCATCTAGAGTATTCGCAATTTTACCCGCCTCTCTCATCTTCCGAGCCATAGCCGGGATGAGGAATGCTTCGGCGTCACCCTCCACCAAGAGCACGCCGCGAGCGAAAACAACTTCGCCACGGGTTGCATCCAGGAACCGGCTGAGGTCTCTTCTCAGTTTCTCATCTAGTCGAGCGATTTGAGCTGTGGAACGAACGACTATGCCGCTGGTGGCACGCTTGAAAAGCACAAACCACTC
>JAOAHK010000380.1 GCA_026415275.1 Anaerolineales bacterium | reverse complement strand
CTGCTGCCATTGTGCTGGGCTGGGATAACCCCAGTAGTTATGCTCTACCTGGAGCCAATGTAGAATATATCTCATGCTGGTCAGAGATTCAAAAACAAGAGCTTATTCAAGGTTCGGATTGGAAGGAAGAAAGGATTCACATCGGTGGTATTCCTTCTTATGATGGATATTTTCGCCGTGAGTGGTTATTACCACGCGATCAATATTTCCGGATTCATGGTCTAGACCCCCAACGTAAATTGCTCAGCTATGCTTGCAGTTTTGTCACCTTTTCTCCTAACATTCAAAATATCGAAGCAATAGCTCGTCTAGTTGCCAGTGACCGACTCGCAGCCCCATGTCAACTCTTGATCCGCTTGCACCCCAATCACTTTATGGAAAACAAACGCTGGTCGGGTGAACGCCAACAGATTTATGAATTAACTCAACGCTATCCTCATGTTCATGTCGTTGAGCCGGTTCCTCTCGGCGGTGAACTGGGCTACTATTCGGGTGAGGATATGCACGAAAAATCCTCCATGATGGCACATTCAGATATTTTCCTAACCGTTTATTCCACAATGGTAGTAGAAACCTCGATCCACCTAACGCCAATTATCAGTGTAACGATTGATGCACCCCAGGGTTGGCCTGGCAAGTATTATTTACCTCTTTCCCAAATTGGTGAATGGCCCACCCATCAACGCTTCAGATACTCTGGCGCAGGCAAGGTGGCGATGAATGAAGAGGAATTGTGTCAGGCAATCAACGATTATCTGCAAGACCCCCAAAAAGACCGAGACTCCCAATATCGCTTTGTTGAACGCGAGTGCACATATACAGATGGTGGGGCAGGCAAACGCACCGGGACTTATCTTGCACAATTAGCTTATCTGTAGGGTTGGGTATGAGCAATAAATTTTTTCAAAGGCTTCGAGGTGCGATCTTTCAACTTCGTAACAAGGGGAAACCGAGAAGCGGCGATTATAAGACTTTATCTCCCCTCAGTGAGGAAGAGATTTCGGAAATCAAGGTTTTCTTCCCTCTGCCCAAATTTTTTATTTTCGGTCATGCTCGGTCGGGAACAACTCTTTTAGCAAGACTTGTTCGTCTTCATCCCCATGTTCATTGCAATTGGCAGGCTCATTTTTTTACTAGACCTCCTTTCCTAACAGCTCTAGTAGATGATCCAGACATTCGAGAATGGTTGGGGCGACGCAGTAATCGCTGGAATCAGGGAAGAAACCTTTCTACTCTGCTGTTGCGAGTTTCCGCTGACTTTGTTCTAGAAAGGGAAGCGCGTCGCTTGGGCAAGAGCATTGTTGGGGATAAAAGCCCCAATAGCCTTGTACACGGTGAAGCGGTACGGCGCGCTCATTTGATTTATCCCGACGCTTGCCTGATCTATATTCTCCGTGATGGTCGTGATACGATTCTATCCCATCGATTTCAAAGTTTTATTGACTCGGTTCAGCACCTCTCTTCCCAAGACCTGAGGTTGAGAGATGAATTCGCACGCAATCCACAGCCCTTTCTCAGCGGGAAGAAATCCATCTTTACTCCCCTTGCTTTCCAACGCGCTGTAGAAGAATGGATCAAGAACGTGGAGGAGACCATCTCTCTAGCTAGAGACCTTTATGGTGAACGTTTCTATATCCTCCGCTACGAGGATTTGGTTGCCGATCCCTGGCAAGAA
Source organism: Anaerolineales bacterium (assembly GCA_026415275.1). Lineage (GTDB taxonomy): Bacteria > Chloroflexota > Anaerolineae > Anaerolineales > UBA4823 > NAK19. The sequence goes on along the minus strand of JAOAHK010000380.1, from coordinate 1,199 downwards.
TTACAGAATGTGTGGCGCTTTCTTGGGGCTCCCGAAGATCCTACCCTTGAAGAATTTGTGCGGCTTGAAAGCCAAGCTAACCCAGATGCTGAATGGCAAAGCCAAAAAGCCAAAGAGATTGCTCAAGTTTTGCCCAAAGGACAAAGTGCCGTTTGGAGGCAAATATTGACTTGTTCTGAAAAGCAATTTTTTATAGAAAAGGCAAGGCATATTTTACGAGAATGGAAATATCCTATCGAGGATTGAGAGAATGAAATTCCTCATTATCGGTTTTGGCTCCATCGGGCGACGGCATGCCCAAAATTTGCTCGATTTGAAGCAAACAGACCTGCTTGTGTATCGCACAGGCAACAGCACCTTGCCGCCTGAAATGAATCTCGATCTCCCTATTGAAACCAATCTCGAACGGGCATTTGCCTATCAACCCGATGCGGTAATTGTTGCCAATCCCACTGCGTTGCACCTCCCCGTCAGTATTCGCGCTGCTCAGCAAGGCTGCCATATATTTCTCGAAAAGCCCATTGCTCACAATTTGGAGGGCATTGACGAATTCCAAAAAATTGTCAACGAGAAAGGGATCAAAGTCCTCGTTGGCTTTCAATATCGCTTTCATCCTGCAATACAAATGATGCGACAGTGGATTAAAGAAGGGAAAATTGGACGTCCTTTGTGGGCACGAGCTCACTGGGGAGAGTACCTCCCCGATTGGCATCCTTGGGAAGACTACCGACGCAGCTATAGCGCACGGCGTGAACTAGGTGGTGGCGTGCTGCTGACCCTTTGCCATCCATTTGACTACCTAAACGATTTATTTGGTAAAGCAACCCATGTGAGCGCTTTTGTGAATAAATTAGGAGACCTAGAGATCGATGTCGAAGACACTGTGGAGGTAATTCTTCAATATCCCAACTCCTTTGTGGCAACCTTGCATTTAGATTATTTGCAACGTCCTCCTACTCATACCTTAGAAATCTGTGGCACGCAAGGAACCCTCAAGTGGGATTACCATGCTGGTTCTTTGCAATTGCACCAAATCTTAGATGAGAGAGAACCCAAGTTTGTTTCGACCACTCTTCCGGTTCCTAGTCATCAAGAGCGCAACCAAATGTACCGCGCTGAAATGGAGCATTTCTTGCAAGTGATTCAGGGTAACGAATCGCCAGCCTGCTCGCTAGAAGATGGCATATACGCTTTGAGGG